>NZ_CP054705.1:2400000-2701901 GCF_016495725.1 Salicibibacter cibarius
AAGCGGCATAACGCACATCACGTACGTGAACGTCGCCGGTTTTCTTGTTTTTTACCTTTCTTTTTTCCACCCCAAATTGTGTAAATGTCATTGACGTATAATCCTTGTGTTTCTTGATTTTCGGATAGCGTGCACGCCCTTCGAAAAAGTTCTTATACGCTTTTTCCAGACGGAAGAGTACCTCCTGCAAAGGTTGCGACGGTATTGGTTTAAGAAGTTCGAATCTTTGTTTATCCTTTGTTTGCTGTTTTTGCAATGCATGTCGGGACAGTCCGGTCTTATTCTTTTGGTAAAAACGCTGTTTATCCAAAAGAGCGGAATTGTACTGTTGACGACAGATAGACAGCCAACGATCCATCGTTTGCCTCTGTTCTTCGTTTGGAAACATCTCGTATTTATAATTCATGCGCATCAGCATTTGTTTTCACCTCCCGAACGTTTGATTTGCTTCTATTATACCAAACATATGTTTTTTATCAAGATGTTTTTCTATTTTTCTAATAAAAAAACCGATTCATCCCCCACTAAATCAAAGATTTTGAAGGGGACTTCTCGGCAAGGCGATTAAGACTAGAAAGAATTGAACCTCTACTGAGTTATGTTCTCGAACTGATTTTCACTATCTCTATCTTGCACTCGTTTCCACGCGTCGGATATTGAACATAACGTCAACATCGACGTCAAGGTTTTGGAATTCTTCATGCCAGTTATCTTTCGTTCTAATCTCTCGGTTCCAGTAGCCGGGGTGCTTGGCGCGGATGTATTCCCCAAACCCGAAAATATCCGATTGTTCCTTTTGCATTGTCTGAATTAAATGTTCAACATGATCCGTAGCTATTTTGCCCCCTTCTTCTTCTATTTTCTCAATGAGTTGTGAATCGTTCAGATTGATGTCTGGATCCCCTTCAATGACCGTCTCTTCATATCGAATTTTAACCCTGGCATAAGGTTTTCCTTCTTTTATTTCTGTCTTGATTTTACCTTGACGTAAAAGTGTTTCCCTTGTGATATGTTTATCTGTGCCCGGGATCGGAACAAAACCTTCATTTCCGCCTATCGGATAATCGGTTACAGCCATAAAATATCCAACTTGTAACGGCTCAATATGACCGATCATTCGGTCCGCTTTGAAATAGGCAAGGCCATCTAACCGAATTTGTTCCTCACCTACTGCTTGGAGGTAAGGAAGATAACCATCTTGGCCTTGGCTGGACACCATTCGCCAAAATAAACCCATGTAATTATCAGGAAACTTGCCTAAATCCACAAAACTTTCCACCATATTGACAAGGTACAATGTCGGCACTGCTTCCAATTTCGGAGAAAGATCCATATATTGAGCCGCTTCCTCCTGGGACACGACCATCCACGCGTTCCTCCGCACTTGCGGGTTTTGCCGCAGAGCTTCATTGAAGCGCTCTACCCCTTTTTTGGCAACGTCTTCATTGATGACAATGACACGCAGTTGCCCTAAAAATATATCCTCGGCCACTTCTTGCTGCAAATTGCTGATCGCTTCCTCCACTGTATGACCGGTCACACTCAGCACCCATACCGGATCTGATTGTTCTCCCCCTCCTTGCGGTGGACCCAAAAGCACTTCCCCCGGAACGGCGATTTGCACGGTCACGCGAATCATTTCCGTGTTTGGTGTATCTTCGAGATGGGCAATGTTATCTTCCTCTTCGTCACTGTTGTCTGCTTCGTCAATGGCGATCGCGAGCACATTGGCCCGGTTTTCAATATCCTGGCTATCCCAGCAACCTGTTAGGATTGAGGCCAGTACAAAAAAGAATGCCCCATACAGGCTCATCCGGTGTATTCCATTATTCATGAGCTGATCTCCATTTTAATATTTGATCATGACGGCATTGCTACAATTATGCATGAATATATCTGGACAGCATTTATTGTATGTGTTCGAAATGACAAATATTCAGAGGTGTACATAATGTTGATGAAAGCTAAAAATAAATAGGGTTAACTTCCAACTAGATGGCCTGATCATATTATAAGGTCAGCCAGTCCAGTCATTTCTGGTTGACCATTTTTCATGGGTTTTATGTTTGAGGGAGCCGGGGTAGAACGATCTGACCTGTGGAAAGTTGATCCCGTCCGTAATGCTGTCCACCCCTCCTTGTAGAAACATGTTTGATGCCATCACAAGTTCTAGCTAACTAACACTTAAAAAGGATGCCGCTGCGTTATGACACTAAATAGCATTAGGCCAGTAACTCTTATCCCTTCCGTTCCGGTATTTTCACACGGTATATTTGATAATGCTGTTTTAAGAAATTACGTTGTTCGCTTTCAAAAAGTTTGTTATGTTCCACGGTATTAACGTAAGCGTCATAAATCGAATAACCATATAGGGACGGTAAAAAAAGATACCATTGAGGATCCAAGACCTGGGTAGCTTCACTGATTTGCCCAAGGAATAAAAGATGAACGGCGACCAAAACTCTAGAAAAATAGACGAAAATAATGAACCAAGAGGTGATAAAAAATCCGTGTAGGATGCGATGAATGTATAATTGTCCTGAACCAGGCGTCAAAAGGGACCAAAGTGCCGCCATTAATGGACTTCTTTTGTCCATATAATCAATTTCCATAGGTGACATACTAAAAGACGAAAAAGGAGCGTTTTCTTTTTCAGCCAATAAGAACTGTTTGTTCAGGTCAACGGTCGTTCGGTAACTATCCCAAATCGTAAAAATATAAACGGGAATATACAGAAGCAGCCATCTTGGTTCAAGGACATTTTTTGCCATTTCTATTTGGCCTGTAAATGAATAAACCATGGCAAGGTTGAGATTGGACATGACATTCACAAGAATTTCCCACAGGAATAATATAAACCCTCTTAGACTCTTATTCAATAGAAAATGTCCAAACCCCGGAAGGGCAGCACTCCACCATGCGACAATGTACGGACTACGTAAATGCATCTGGGTGGTGCCAAAAATACTCACATGGGCTTTGGTGCGACGTGCTTGATTCGTTTGTGAGAAATTCTGCATGTATAGACGTCATCCTTTATACTACCTATGCTGTTTATCGCTTACTTTTCTTACAAACACTACGAAACTTTTCGTCATTAAAGACTTCAAGGTAGAACTTAAAAAGGAATGCCGCAACGTCCATCCCTTATTCCATTCGACTAAATTTGTTTTATTTTCTATTAGCCATTCACATAAATTTGCTGGAATTGTTAGAGCAAGTAATTTAAAAACAATCGTCTTTGGCTTATCTTTATCCGTCCATTGGTTGAAGAAAATGGTAAATGTAGGATATACAAGATAATCAAATAGCAAACTTGTTCTAAATAAATTCGGAAAGTGACGAACGGGATATTCAAGTATTTTGTATGAAGCAAGTACATTATCTATAATTCCATTGGTTATTCCATTAAACAAATAAGCCAGTAACCAATCTTTAATTGACGATTTTTTCCTTAATATTAAAATTGGTAAACAGATTACTGTAATAATCAGCGTCCCTCGTAAAACGAATTGATCGACTTTATTCCCTTTCATGGAAACACCTATCTTTCTCTCCATAGCATGCTTTATGAAAAAAGAATTATTCATCCGTGGAATCTAAGGTTATTACACATAATGGCCGATCGTATTCTGATTGAAGATGTGAATAATTTTTAGGGGGGAGTGAAAAATACACTGACACACACGTATTTTGGAGGGAATCACCATGGCAACAACACATAACGCGCCTTTATCATCTGCGGAAATCGCGCAAATCTGGACGTCTTACCAACAGGATACCATGGCGATTTGTTCGCTAAAATATTTTTTAGAGACAGTTGAAGACCCGGATATTGCTGCGTTACTTCAGCATGCTTTGGAAATGTCTCAGTCACACATCCCTCAGCTTACAAATTTTTTTAATGGTGAGAACTGGCCCGTTCCTAATGGATTTACGGATGCTGACGTTAACTTGAACGCCCCACGGTTGTATACGGATGGATTTATGCTGACCTACCTGCAAATGATGGGAATTTTAGGGGCAAATGCTTACAGCGCGGCTATTGGAACGGCCGCACGCTCGGATATTCATAACTATTATTCAACGTGCATGACGGAAACCGTCGACCTTCATAAACAGGCCGTCGATCTTTTGCTGGACAAGGGGATGTTCGTCCGCTCCCCTGAGATAACCCCACCTGATCGGATCGATTTTGTTACCGCTCACGATTTTCTCGGAAAATGGATGGGAGATAATCGCCCTCTTACTGCTATGGAAGTTGGGAACCTTTACGCCAACAACCAACGTAATATATTAGGAAAGTCACTACTGATCGGATTTAGCCAGGTGGCAGGAGATCCGGAGGTTCGCAAACATATGGTCAAGGGGAAAGAAATTGCTGAAAAACACGTGGAAGTCTTTAGTTCAAAAATCAATCAAGATGATCTCCCGGCTTCCACGACCTCGGATGCAGGCATCACCGATTCCACGGTCGCGCCTTTTTCAGACAAGCTCATGATGTTCTTCACAAGCAGTCTTATTGCTACGAGTATCGGGTACTACGGGGCGGCCATGGCCGTGAGTCCTCGAAAAGACATCATTGCCGATTATTCTCGTTTAACCGCTGAAATCATGAAATACTCCGCTGAAAGTGCCAAAATCTTGATTGACAACGGTTGGATGGAAGAACCACCACAAGCAAAGGATAGGGATCAGTTGGCGAAAAAGAATGGAAGCGATTAGAAAATATGTCAAGGAACAATAAAATGTCCCCTTAACCTAATGGGTACATTTTTGTTGCATTCCTTTATTAAACAATCTGGCCCGTTTTTTTCATCACATCTTTATTGTCACTCTACAACACCAACGGTTGAGATCAGGATAAATGCCAAAACTTTCATATGTGAGATTTATCTATTAAACTATAACCATACTTGCAACATCCGTGGACAAATGGCATCATAGAGAACCTGCTTGCTTTTTGTATATCCCTTCCATTTTTGGAAAAGATGTGGTAGGACTTAGGATTTTCCGTCAAACGTAGCAAATGGTACGGGTTGTCTCACGTTTCCAAGGCAATCCCTCCTAATTACGTTTCCCTCCCCTAACCTTGACCTTAGACGCCGTGAATGCCATCTGCTTTGATCGAACACCTGTTTGTTAGCATAAGGAATTTAATTTTAAAATCGTGGTCGTTCCTCCATCCGATTGAAAATTAAAAGCGATGTTTGCTCAACGATTAAATCGGGGACATATCTGTAACATCATGATTATTGCATTTGTGGAGGTTTAAGCCGTGAGCAAGAAAGAGTATGTCACCGAATGGATCGAGGACGTTTTTGGGGATTTGAACGAAGTTACGATCGAGGATTATGACCATTTACCGTACGGGAAAAAAATCACGGATTGCACCGATGATTACGTGATCGTTTATTATGATGACAGGAAAAATCGGGTGAGCTTTATATTTAAAGAAAAGTAAGAAAAGAGGAATATTATGCGTTCGAACACTCTAAATATCGGTTTTGGAAATGTCGCTTTATCCCACACAATATTGCCATTACTTCCGCTGATTCAGCATCTATCAAGCGCATGGGTTCAGGAAGCAAGAGATCAAAACAAGCTTATTGACGCCACAAATGGGCAAAAATCGAGAAGTGTCATCCGAGCCGATAGTGATCACATCATATTATCTGCGATCCAATCTGAAACGCTCGCTGAACGATGGGAAAACGCAGAGAACTGAGCAAATGGGAACTCAGTAACGAATAAAACCGCCTGAGAAGCAAGGGGCAGCTCATTTTTTACCATGAAAGGATCAAGCGAATGCTACGCCACCTCATTATTATGTTCAAGCAAAGAGGAGAATATGTGCCAAAAACGCCCGATATACATAAGGGACTGTCAAAGCATCCCTTTATGCCACAATCGTTAGCAATAGGTAAGCGTTTGATATTAATCCCTGTACAAACAACTACATCACTCCAAAATAGGTATTCAACATAAGGCCCATATACGGCAATATGGACGCAAACCCTTATTCCAGAATTGTTAGCAATAGGTAAGCGTTTGATGTTATCTCCGGCTTTTCCCCTGCTCCGCACAGGGCGTGCTAGTTTCCCAGCACCCTGCGGTCCATCTAACGAGATGTACTATGATGATAAGTTCCTCGTTACCTTCAGACAAGAGAAAAACCATTGCCCAAACAGAAAACTCTAGCCTGAAAGCTCGCACTGTGTAAAATCACACGTTCCTACCCGATCGGTGCGATGCACGCTTGGAAAACCATCGTTCCATTCGCTAGACTTGGGGCTGTTCCTCCACTCCCATTACAGGAGATTCTTCGGTCATACCCCTACCCTCACAAAGATAAATGCTTTTCGATCTATGTCTTATAGCAAACGTTTCGAGTGACAGCTCTTGTTCCAACGTTCCTTGCTTTCCAAGTCCCTTACAACGTAGCTATCGATACTGGACGTAGGTGCTTCCTTTAAGCCTGTGAGCTGGATACCGCCTTTGTCCGGTATAGCGTGTTTCAGAGAGCGCATTTTTACTCCACACCACTCACGCCATCGTTGGATAGCACATAAGTTTCCCTATGTCGAATATCTAGACCCTTACATTCGGAAGTTTGTCAGTTCTCTTTTGTGAGAACATTCTCACCATATCCAGTTTTTCAGCCGTGCGGCATATCCGTCGGCATACCTTCTTCCCATAGAGTGGCTCCAGCCTTCGTTCTGCCGAATCACCTGTGCTTCATACCCTAAGACCTGTCAGCCTTAACGCATGCAGGATTTGTTGACGGGATGGTTTCAGGAAACATGGTTCCGTCATTCCCATCCTCCGTTGTAACGTTAGAATTCATTAAAATTCCCCGCATGTTCACGCTTCAAAGCGTTTATAGCGGAACTTGTCGCGCGCGCTCTATTCTTGAATAGTCTTAGGGAAAAATACTAACAACATTGATCCGAGGAACAACACGCATTGTTGTCTTTAGAACTTTGTTTCTCTTTTTGATCAAAAAAGTTTTTCAAGTTTCCAGACAGCACAAAATTATCCTTTTTACCTTCATTTAACACTGGGGATTGTCCATATACCTCTGTTAGCATAGCGTCCATAATTAGCCCTTTTGGTGCTTCTGTGTACTCTTCACCTTTATACATCCAAACCCGACAATCAACATCTATGCCAGTAATCGTATTACAGGAGCCACAGTTACTCTCTTTTGATACCTGTTGAATATCAACTCCATTAATTCGAATGGTTGGAGAAAGGTTAAATTGTAAGGTATTAGCGTGTTCTTCACTATCAACCAAAACACGATTTACTTTTACATTGTAACCTACTGTGTTTAGCACAGGCGTCACTTCATTAATGGCTTTATCTAGGTTAGATTCTGTTCCTTTACAACGAGAACAAACTTCCAAATCAATATACATAAAATCAATGATCAATTGATTGTGGGATGATTCATGGTTATCCATGAAAAAACCTCCTGCCTTCTTATTTATCTTTCACGTAAGAAGACGAAGGCTTTCCAAAAAAGATGCATTCTTAACATCCATCACAGATAGAATTTCCGTGATTTATTTTATAGTCAAGGATATTTCCAAAACGATCAAAGTTCAAATAACAGCATTCCAATAGTTGATTTTTAAGCTTTTTCCTTGCTCGTTGAACCCTCGATTTAGCCCCCGACATTGATATACCAAGTTGATCGGCTAATTCTTTTTGAGTCATGTTTTCAAACTCAGTTACATATAGGGCAGTCCTATACTTTTCTGGAAGTTGATCAATAAATCTTGTTAACCAAACGGAAACTACTTCATTTATATTTTCTTCATCAGTCATATCATTCTTGTTAATCACTTTGCTTTCCATTTCTGCATCTGGAAATTCAACCCCATTTGATTTCTTGCGATAAAAATCAATAATAGTGTTTCTTGTGATTTGATATAACCATGATCTGAGCTTTCCTTTTTCTTGCAAATCAGGTAAGTGATTATGGACTTTAATAAAAACTTCTTGAAGAATATCCTCTGTATCCTTCTGATTAGATACCCGTGAGACAATAAATCGGTGCAGTGGGTCTTTAAATTCAGTCCAAACAGATTGGAAATCCATTGTATCACCTCCACCAAATGATTTGTCTCGATAATAACATAGCTTTAATTCTCATTCATGAAGAGAGCGCCACTTTATTCAACAAATGCTATCGTTTGCTTAAGAATCACAATCGGCTTTTACGGTGTTGTTTTCGCAAATTGTTGAATGCGGTGGCCAATTTCATCACGTACCCGTTGGAATTCCGCCCACTTCTCTTCGTCCGATCCTTCAGCTTTCACCGGATCATCAAAACCCCAATGATCACGGCGTATATGCGACGGTGTCATAGGGCAACGATCCACCGCATCACCGCATAGGGTCACAATCATATCAACGGCATTCAATAAGTCCGTATCAATCACATCTGATGTTTGATTAGAAATATCAATATTGACCTCGCTCATGGCTTTTACTGCATTTGCATTCAAACCATGAGCTTCGATACCTGCACTGTACACATACCATTCCTGACCTAAATAATGTTTGGCCCATCCTTCAGCCATTTGACTACGGCATGAGTTCCCTGTACAAACAAAATAGATCGTTTTTTTAGACATGATGGGTTCTCACCTTTCTTTAACTAATGATCATTAACCAGAGATAGAGACCGAGCAAGGTAATAAATAAAACGGGTAATGTAATGACAATGCCTGTCTTAAAGTACGTCCACCAGGAAATTTTGACGCCTTTTTGCGTAAGGACGTGTAGCCACAATAACGTTGCCAAAGAACCAATCGGCGTAATTTTTGGCCCGAGGTCTGAACCGACCACATTTGCATAAACCATGGCTTCTTTCATCAACCCAGTTGCAGCTGTTGTATCAATCGCTATGGCATTGATCATGACCGTAGGCATATTGTTCATAATCGACGACAGAATAGCTGCTAAAAAGCCCATACCCATGGTTGCCGTAAAAACACCTTGTTCAGCAACATATTCAAGCCCTGTAGCTAGAACATCCGTTAAACCTACATTTTGCAGCCCAAACACAACGACATACATCCCAACCGAGAAAAAGACAATGTTCCATGGTGCACCTTTAAGGACGGAACGTGTCGTGACAGCAGGGCTCTTGCTAGCAATTCCTAAAAAGATAAGAGCAATCGTTCCTGCAACAATGGATACAGGAATATGTAAGAATTCGCTAACGAGGTAGCCCACGAGCAAAACAGCTAACACGATCCATGAGATCCGAAACATTTTTTCATCTTTAATGGCTGTCACAGGCGCCTGCAGTTTTTCATAGTCGTATCGTTTTGGAATGCTCTTTCTAAAATAGAGATACAAAACAAGGATACTGGCCACTAGTGAAAAGAAATTTGGAACAATCATCCGTGTTGCATATTCAATAAATCCTATCCCAAAGAAATCCGCCGAAACAATGTTGACTAAGTTACTCACAATCAACGGGAGTGAAGTGGAATCAGCAATAAATCCACTCGCAATAATAAATGGAAACACCATCGTTTCGTTAAAGTTCAAAGAGCGAACCATGGCGAGAACGATAGGTGTCAAAATGAGTGCTGCGCCATCGTTTGCAAAGAACGCTGCCACAATGGACCCTAAAATACAGACATAGACAAACATGAGCACGGCATTTCCTTTGGCCGCACGCGTCATATGGAGGGCTGACCATTCGAAAAAGCCTATCTCATCCAAAATTAAGGAAATAATAATAACAGCAACAAACGTTAAAGTTGCATTCCAGACAATGCCTGTAACTTCAATGACATCGCTAAAAGAAACAACACCGAGAAGTAATGCAACAATGGCACCACCACAAGCAGACCAACCAATATCAAGGTTTTTAGGCTGCCAGATGACCAAAACAAGCGTAATAACAAATACAGCAGATGCTAAAATGACTGAAGTCAACGTCTAATCCTCCTACTGACAATCTACAGGTGCTTCTCTCTCCAAGAGTTGACGGTATTGATCATCCTTCTCATCAATTTGACTAAGAATCCCCTTTACGATACTTGCTTCTGGTGATGATTCATTCATCGAATAAAAACGCCATTGCCCTCTGCGGTTTTCTTTAACGAGACCTGCTTCCCTTAATTTACGTAGATGTTGGCTAGCCGCCGGCTGACTCATGCCAAACATATCGACAAACTGGCAAACACAGTATTCTTTTTTCTCCACCAATTTCATCATTAACAATCGGGTAGGATCGCTGATCACCTTAATGCAATTAGCCACTTTAGTGGAACTTAATTTTATCGTTGAGGTGCCCATCTGACCATCTCCTTTTGCGATTAGTATATTACGATTTATTTATATAAGTCAATCGTTATAAATAGCCTTCATCAAATTTTTTTGTTTTAAATGGTTGCAATTTCTGTTTATACAGCATATAATCCAATTAAATCAAAAATAATTGATGTGAAATGAGGAATTGAGTATGAAAGAAACCATGGCTCCGTCAAAAGTTGACCAACATCAGCTATTTCAAACATATAAAGGGAAATTTAAGGCCCTTGCGGATGAGCTTCGTCTAAAAATCATGTATGAATTAAATCAACGTGGCCAAGTTTGTGTATGTGATTTAACAGACATTGTTGGATTGTCCCAATCGAAGTTGTCTTATCACTTAAGGATTTTACTCGATGCAAACTTGATTCAACAAGAAAAAATCGGGACTTGGAATTACTATCGCTTGAATGAAACTGAAGTTAAAAACTTGCTATCTGAAGAATTATGTTGCATTTTCTATCCGAATAGCCCCTAATCATTGGGGATTACTTTTTGATCTTATCATCAAAAAAAGTTGATGAAAGAATCGCTTATATATCAAAAAAAATTGATTAATAAGGAGACAATAATGGATACCTTCTTAAGCTTTCTAAACACCTTTTTCATTCTGTTTTTAGAACTGACCGCTTTGTTCATACTCATTAGTTTTTTGGTCAGTTGGTTACAACAAAAGGTGACAGAAGAGCGAGTTAGACGCATCCTTAATCGACCAAATAAATGGAGTGGCTATCTCTATGGCGTAGGGTTAGGCTCACTGACCCCTTTTTGTTCTTGTTCAACGATACCGATTTTAGCAGGATTGTTGTCGTCTAGAGCGCCCTTTGGACCATCGATGTCATTTTTAATTGCCTCTCCTCTGTTGAATCCTGTGATCATTATCATGATGTTGACCTTGTTGGGGTGGGAATTAACCCTATATTACGCAATACTGATAGTCATTTTTTCAATACTCATTGGTGTTGTATGGAGAGGTTTAGGTTTGGAGCAGTCGGTTAAACAGGTGAGGGTTAAAAAAGGCGATCGTTCAAGCGAAGATCAAAATGTGCCCAAATGGAAATTGGCGCTTCAAGATGCATGGACGTTCTTCTATCCCTTATTCCCTTACCTTCTCATCGGTGTTTTTATCGGAGCGTTAGTTTATGACGTCATCCCGCAGGAATTTATCGTTCAGTACGCTGGAGGGGATAATCCTTGGACGATTCCGATTGCATCGGTGATCGGGATTCCCATGTATATTCGTGCAGAAACCCTGTTGCCGATTGCGGGCGCCTTAGTTAGCCAAGGGATGGACCTGGGAGCTGTGATTGCTCTCTTAATCGGTGGTGCCGGGGCGAGTATTCCAGAGGTTATTTTATTAACCAAATTATTTAAACGAAGATTAGTTGTGGCTTTTGTCGTTTCCGTTTTGATTGTTGCTATTGGTACTGGATTTATCGTGCAAATCATCCTATAAAGGAGGTGATCCCATGGTCCAAAAACAATCAAGCTTGAAAAACCTTTCCAAAGCAAAGCCGGCGCAACAAGATTGCTGCAGTGTAGAAATTGAAGAAGTTGAATCCAGTCAGGAGAACTGCTGTGATTCTATCGAGCAAGAGAAGAAAAACGCGGAATAACATTGTGAAAATCAATGGATAATGATGGTTTCGACACCGTGTTCAAGGGACTTCGTTTTAAGAAGCCCCTTGTTTTAGTTGAAAATGTTTATCCAAGAAAATACAATTGTTCGGATTTAATATATAATGATCAGACCTCATACCTCTCATTTTTCAAAACCTTGCACTTTCGTGCGCAAATCATGAAATACTCTGCGGAAAGTGCCAAGCTCATGATTGACAACGGTTGGTTAGAAGAGCCACCCCAAGCAAAGGATAGAGACCGGTTAGCGAAAAAGAAGCATAACAATCTATAGAATATCAAGGTAAAAGAAAATGTACTCTTTTAAATTAAGAGTACATCTTTGTTGATGCTTTATTCAACAATACGGCTCTTGAATTAGTTACCACTAGGCCCTCAACCTTGTGGAATTTTATATCTCATGTTGTTTCCTATCATGTCAATCATTTCATTATAGGCACCAATAAAACTTGTAGCTTTCACCGATCCCCATATTTACATGAATCAACGTATTTTTTCCTTCTTATTTACTCAACTTTCGCACCTAGATAATGATTATGAAACCTACGGTTGCTTGATCTAGGAAGCTATCAGGTTCGGTTCTTGACATGAGAAACAACCATAAAAAAACACCTCGACGTTTGGTATAGTGTCATTGACAGAAAACACAACCAAAAAGAAGAGGTGCATCTCTATGATACCGAAAAATAGCAAGCATCATCAACTGCCAAATGAATTGCGATCAACATTTCGAGAGTTAAAAATGCTCAAACACCTGCGAAACGCTGGTATTACGAAGTCATTCGGCTTTTCTTGCGGCTATCTTTTTCAGTTGGTCTTCTGCTTGATTTTTGAACATAAAAACTGGTTTCAATTTCTTGAAAGCAAGAAATCAGATGAGTCTCCGGCTAAGGATACGGTCTATCGATTTTTGAATGAATCCACTTTTGCATGGCGTCGGTTTCTCCTCTTTCTGAGTGCTCACACGATTGGAAAAGTGACAAAGCTAACCCGTCATGATCGGCCAAAAGTGTTTGTTCTGGACGATTCCTCCTACGATCGCAACCGAAGTAAAAAGGTGGAATTATTAGCTCGTTGTTTTGATCATGCTTCTCAAAAAATGCGCTATTACAAAGGGCTTCGAATGCTCACGTTAGGATGGACAGATGGAGCAACTTTTCTGCCTGTCGACTTCTCGTTGCTCAGTTCTAAACAATCGTGTATCAACGGCATTTCTGATTACATTGATAAACGGACCTCTGGGTATAAAAGACAGCTTGAAGCTCTGCAATCAGCTCCGGAACAAATTCCGAGCATGCTTCAAAGAGCAACGAAAGCAGGGATTGATGCCTCTTACGTATTGATGGATAGTTGGTTTACGCAGCCGCCATTGATCCAAGCCATTACGGAACAGGGCCTCGACGTCATCGGCATGGTCAAGAAAATGAACCAGCGTTATATCGTGGACGGCAAGCAGGTTGATTTAGAACAATTCTACCGCCTCGCTGCCCCAAGAACCGGGAAAAAGGCGTTGCTTCGCTCCATTCATACAACGATGGCTAACGGCGTTCCTGTCAAAGTTGTTTTTGTCCGCAATCGAAATAAAAAGAGTGACTGGTTGGCAATTCTGAGCACGGATTGTACATTAAGCGATCAGGAGATCATCCGTATTTATGGCATGCGGTGGGATATCGAGGTGTTTTTCAAAACGAGCAAATCCCTTTTAAAGTTGCAAAAAGAGTTCCAAGGGCGCTCGTATGATTCCCTGATCAGCCATACCACCATTGTTTTCGCTCGATATATCGTACTGGCATGGCAAAACCGATGTAGCACCGACCAAAGAACGCTTGGCGGTATGTTTTATGACGTCTGTGATGAAGTGAGTGAACTCGATTGGGCTGTAGCTCTCCAGCAACTCGTCGAGCTTCTTGAAGATGTCTTCAACAACAGCGACAAGAAAATGAAAACATTCATTAAAAGTCAACTCCAACAATGGATCGCGGGTTTACCCAATTATATCAAGGTGTACATGCCTTATTTGGGCTGCGAAAGTTGAGTTATTTATTCTTTTTATCCAAGATGGATCTTAACTCTTCGATTTCTTTTTCTGAGAAAGAGTCGTCCTCAATAAATTGAATTAACGCAGATTTCATTGTTCCCCCGCGTATCTTTTTGATTAGGGATTGGGCCTCAGCACGTTGACATTCGTCTTCAGAATACAAGGGGGAAAATGTGTAAACCTTCTTCTCCTTGTTGACATCAATAACTTCTTTCTGCGTAAGGCGATCTAATAATGTGCGAATCGTCTTAGGGCTCCATTCGGTTTGTTCACGCATCGAGGAGATGACTGCATTTGCTGTTTGTGGCGACTTTCCCCAAAGCACCTTCATCACCTCCCATTCTGCCTGAGAAATACTCGGTACTTCACGTGTCATTTTGTTTTCCCTCCTTTCGATGATGATATATATTTTTCTGATTTAAGATGTCCAACGTTATTTCTGCTGCTTTACTTCCGGTCGCATGATCGTTTTCCTCTATATTTGTAGCAAAGAAAAACGTATCATTCGAAGTCTCTACAAATCCGATAAACAAGCCATTCCTATGTTTTCCGTTAATATTACCAGTTCCCGTTTTGCCGTACAATGTCCCACTGTCGTTCTCTTCGAGTATCATAACATCTTTCAGAAATTGGATATGCTCTTCTTCAAATTCAAACTGATTTGTGTAAACATCTTGCAGTAATTGCACTTGTTCAATTAATGATATTTCAAGCGATGATTCTAACCAGTACTCTTCAATCCCTCCACTAAGATCGTGATTACCATAGTCAACTTTTTCTAAAAAGGATTGGATGTTCTCTTCATTCACTTGTTTGTCCAGTTCCTGAAAATACCAGGTTACAGAATGTTGCATGGCCGATGGTAAGTCTTGATCTCTGTTCCATTCATTGTAGGCATATGGTTGACCATTCCAGTTCAACGTTGAATGATCGATGCTGATAACGTTTTGCTCAAGGGCAAATAATGCACTAAATGGTTTATAAGTGGAATTCGGGGACATTCTGAGCGTACCCTTCTCTTCATTATGGATATGATATTGCTCATTCTGCATGCTGTAAAGCACAAAACTACCGTCATATCCCCCAAAATCGTCGCTAAAATCTTCATACACGGGTTGATCATCATCAAAATCATAGTAATCATTCGGTTCAGCCGTTACAGCTGTAACGGGCACTTGAATAGTGATAACGATACTTAAAAAAATACAGGTGATGATACCTTTTCGTTTTTTTGGCAAGGAATCCCCATTGTAGTCTGCAATATTTATGATTCGTTTCTTTAAATGCGTTTTTGAACCAAAGAATTGGTTCGTCAAATGGAAGGACGAAAACCGCGCATACCGATGGGCAAAATTTATTAGTGTGTTGCCATAATCTTTATAAGATTGTCGGTCTAATGTATGCAAGACAGCAGCATCACATGCGATTTCACGATCCAGCTTCATTTCTTTAAACGCCCACCAAACCAAGGGATGAAACCAATACATGATTTGATAAACCAAAAATATATAATTAACGTGTACATGTTTACTTTTATAATGATGCAATTCATGCAACAAAATCAATTCGATTTCCCTCATGGAAAAACTTTTATCTAGATCGTTGGGTAACAGAATATACGTTTTGAAAAATCCGAACGTGGTCGGAGATGTAACAACGGATGACTCTTTCATCACTAAATCTTGGGTGATTCCCAAGCTCTTCTTACATCGGGCAAACAAACGACGGACGTCTTGATTTTCGATGGTTGTAGAAGCATTTTTAATCCGATGAATCCTGACTTGCGCTAGAATGGCGAAAACCCCGAAGAAAACCATGCCTATCATCCATCCATAGAATATAATCTCACTTAGAATTGTGAAATCAAGACGGTTGACGGAATAGCTGAAGTCATTCATCCAGTTCCCGTTGTTGACCGAAGTACTCGTTTCTGAATGTTGGGAGGTATTCATTATGGAATTATTGGCCTGAGGAACCGAATGTTTCCAATCGATATATTGGATAGGCAAAAGAGGGATTGTCAGTGAGATAAGGAGAAAAAACCACATATAATACTTCCATTTAGCGGTTAATTTATTTCCATAAAACCTTCTGATCAACAGGATCATGGCTATCGTCGCTGTAGAAAACACAATAGATAGAACCATAAGTAAAAAAAACACGCAATCTCCCCTCCTCCCCCATCATTCATTACCTCTTTTTCCCAGGGGCTGATTTTACATTGACATATCCGGACTACATATGTAGTATTTGATTACAGTTGTAGTCATGAATGATCTACTTCTAATTTTACACGATAATGCCACGACAAAAAAGAGGTGAATGATGGATGGTGAAGTAATTCTTTCTCCTTTTTCCACTAAAAATATAGGCGAACAAATCAAAATCGTGAGGTTGATAAATATGGTAAGGATTACGAAGATAGCGGGCTCTTTTCTTTTTACTTTTGTCATGCTTATGGGTTGTACAAACCAAGAGGAATTAGAAGCAAATGATCATGAATCTACAGAAGACACGAACGATGTGTTTCGTCAACTTGAGGAAGAATACGATGCAAATCTCGGTATTTACGCTCTAGATACCGGCACAAATCAAAGCATATCCTATCGAGAAGACGAACGTTTCGCCTATGCTTCCACACATAAAGCGCTCACTGCAGGTATAATGTTGCAGCAAAACGATATCGATGAGCTTGACCAAACGATTCGTATCACAAATGACGATCTTGTGAATTATAATCCGATCACCGAGGATCACGTCGGTGAACAAATGACATTGGAGGAACTTGGCGAAGCTTCAATGCATTATAGTGATAACACTGCTGGTAACCTGATCCTTGAACAGATCGGGGGCCCTGAAGGTTTTAAAGAAGCGCTTCGTGATATGGGAGATGATGTGACCAACCCGGAAAGATCGGAACCAGAATTAAATGAATTTCTACCCGGTGAGACACAAGATACGAGTACCCCTGAGGCGCTGGCATCCAGCCTACAAAGTTTCACAATCGGAGACGCCTTGCCACAAGAGAAACAGGAATTGTTAACAGATTGGCTGAAACAAAATCAAACCGGAGATACTTTGATTCGAGCAGGTATACCGGATAATTGGGAAATTGGCGATCGAACGGGGGCAGCTTCCTTCGGGACCCGAAATGCTATCGCAATCATTTGGCCACCAAATGAAGAGCCTATTTTTCTCTCTGTTCTTTCTAACAAAGACCAGGAGGATGCCGATTATAACGATGAGCTCATTGCAAGGGCCACCGAAGAAGTCATAAACCTTCTTGAATAACAAGGTGTAAAATAAACGGTAAAAAGCCTAACTTCTCGATTACAACATTGAGAAGTAGGCTTCTATTCTGCCATATCCAGTTAGACACCCAATCATTTAAAAATTTGGTTCCTTATATATCAAGTAAACAAAAATCTAGTCTTAGAGCTTTATACCATAGTTTAATCATACAAATTCTTCTCCTTGCTGCCAGCATAGCTGAACATCCACTGTACTCCGTATTTATCCATACATTGGCCGAATTTCTCCGCCCAGGTCGTTTCAGCAATCGGCATTTTCACCTCACCGCCTTCGGAAAGGGCATTGAAGAGTTTGTCAGTCTCTTCTGCCGACTCAGGTTCAATCTCAATCATAAACATATTACCGGCGGTGACGCCGTGGCCAAAAACCCCCTTCCCATCGTCTCCCATGAGCGTCGTGTTTGCCCCAATTGGCAGGGCGATGTTAGCAATCTTTTCACCGTCTTCTTTAGAAAGCTGGTCAAGCCCCGGCATTTCATCTTTCATTTCATTAAACCGCACAAGCTGCGGCTCGCCACCAAAGATCGATTGATAAAATGTAAACGCTTCTTCGCAGTTGCCGTCAAAATTTAAGTAGGGATTTACTTGTTTCATGATATTCCTCCTTTGAGTTTTATTTTACTCTACCATACACCTTTCGAACAGATTTCTTCTGGATTGCTGTTTTTTCAGCTTCAAACCTTTTACACTGCTCAATTTAAATGAGCTTGTTTAGAAAACCGTTCACATGTCACGCAGCCGTTTCTTCATCCGTATTTGCATTTCCCTAATGATTCTATTGCTTTCGTGGCGGATACATAGCTGGAAGGTAAACTAACAATCCCAAGCGCCACGAAAAAAAGCCCCGATGCTTACACACCAAGGCTTTCGACGCTTAATAACTTTGCATATACTGCTCCCGCTCCCACGGGTGGACTTGCGTGCGGAACATATCCCATTCGATTTCTTTTGCTTCGACGAAGTGTTCCACCGCGTGTTCACCGAGTGCATCAAGCAAGGTTTTATCCCTCTTGAGCTCATCGATTGCTTCCTTTAAGCTCGGCGGCAAGGCTTGGATATTGTCTTCCTCCCGTTCTTCCTCGCTCATCACATAAATATTGCGGTTGGTTTCTTCAGGTGCCTGCAATTCGCGTTTTACGCCGTCAAGGCCGGCGGCGAGCATCGAAGCTATCGCGAGGTATGGATTTGCGGCAGGATCCGGACTACGCACTTCTATTCTTGTGCTCGCTTTTCGCGAGTTCGGGATACGTACGAGCGGGCTCCGGTTCCTATGGGACCAGGCAATATAGACCGGTGCCTCGAAACCGGGAACGAGACGTTTATATGAATTGACGATCGGGTTCGTAAGTGCCGTAAAAGCTTTCGAATGTTCCAAAATGCCGGCGAGGAACTGCATGGCTGTTTTGCTTAACTGCGTCTCGGTGTTTTCATCGTAAAATGCATTGGTTTTCCCTTTAAAAAGCGACATGTTGCAGTGCATGCCCGACCCATTCACGCCGAATAAAGGTTTCGGCATAAACGTCGCGTGCAAGCCATGCTGACGGGCGATCGTTTTGACGACGAGCTTAAACGTTTGGATATTGTCACAAGTCGTGACGGCATCAGCATATTTAAAGTCAATTTCGTGTTGGCCGGGAGCGACCTCGTGGTGCGAGGCTTCAATTTCAAAACCCATCCCTTCCAATTCAAGGACAATGTCCCGACGGCAATTTTCCCCCAAGTCGGTAGGCGCAAGGTCAAAATAACCGCCTTTGTCATTCAATTCCAATGTCGGGTCGCCTTTTTCATCGTTTTTGAACAAGAAAAATTCCGGTTCGGGACCAATGTTAAAATCGGTGTAGCCGAGGCTTCTCGCTTCTTCGAGTACATTTTTAAGCACTCTGCGCGGATCTCCATCGAAGGGTTTCGGCTCGTCTCCATGCTTTTCAGGTGGTTCATATATGTCACAAATCAGCCGGGCTACTTTCCCTTTTTCCGGTGTCCACGGGAAGATCACCCATGTGTCCAAATCCGGATATAAGTACATGTCCGACTCTTCAATGCGCACGAACCCTTCAATGGAAGAACCGTCGAACATCATTTGATTGTCGAGTGCTTTCTCCAATTGATCGGTAGGGATTTCCACATTTTTTACGGTTCCTTGCAAGTCGGTAAATTGCAGTCGAATAAACTTCACATTTTCTTCTTCTACCATGCCGGTAATGTCTTCACGCGTATACGACGTTGGCATTTTGATTCCCCCTCAATGGAAAAAATGAGCAATTTGTCCCTGGATCATCGACGCTTTATGCGCGTGGGCATTATTAAGCGCCTCCCACCTGAGTTGTTCATGCAATCGCTTCGTTTCGATTCTCTCTCGTTCCGCTAGTGTTTTCTTTTCTTCTTGTTCCGCGCGATCCCGGAACACCTCTTTAATGCCTGCCATGTTAATGCCACGCTCCATTAGCTGCTTGATGTCAAGCAAACGGTCCACATCCGCAAACGAAAACAATCGTTGATTGCCTTCGGTCCTTGTCGGAGTTACAAATCCGTGGCTTTCATAGTAGCGGATTTGGCGAGGCGTCAAATCTGTTAAGTCTTTGACGATGCGAATCGAGAACAAAGGCATATGCAAACGGTCGCTTTGTCCCACGGTCTCGCCCCCTTTCCTTCACATCCGTTAACGACTATGGCTTTATTTTAAGCGCGTTCGATTATGATGTCAAGTTTATTTACATTTATATGTTATTTTTCCTTACATCATTGCATCCAGAGCATGAATAACGGCGATTTTCACGTGTGCAAAAGACAATCCTCCTTGCACATACGCCGTATACGGCGGTTTTACGGGTCCGTCCGCGCTCAGTTCAATGCTGGCCCCTTGAATAAATGTGCCAGCCGCCATGATGACATCCCCTTCATAGCCGGGCAATGGACCGGGAATCGGAGACACATAGGCATTGACCGGGGAGTATTTTTGAATGTGTTGGCAGAATGAAATCATCTGTTCCTCGTTTTGAAACGACACCGATTGGATTAAATCCGTCCGTTCGGTAAAAGGAGCAGGGGTCGTTTCAAAACCCGCTTTTTTCAGCAACGCGGCCGTAAAATGGGCGCCTTTCAGCGCTTCTCCCACGATCATGGGCGCGAGAAAAAAACCTTGAAACGCTTCCCCGAGAAACGAACCGGTTGCCCCCGCTTCCAAGCCAATGCCCGGAGCGCTCAGTCTGGACGCCGCCTGTTCAACGAATGATGCTTTACCGGCAATGTAACCGCCGGTTTTCGCCAATCCTCCTCCCGGATTTTTAATTAACGAACCGGCGAGTAAATCGGCGCCGACGTGTCCCGGTTCTTTTTTTTCGACGAACTCGCCGTAGCAATTATCGATAAACACGTGTACGTGCGGCCAACGCGTTTTGATATAGTGAATCTGCCGTTCCAGTTGTTGAATGGGAATCGACGGGCGTTCATCGTACCCCTTTGACCTTTGGATGACCACCCATTTCGTATTTTCATGGATCGCCTCCGGCAGTCGATAGAGATCGACATCCCCGGACAGCGTTAACGGCAACACGCGCGTTTGTATGTCATATTCACGAAAATTCCCCGGGCTGTTGCCGACGAGTCCGAGCACTTCTTTCATCGTCTCATAAGGGTCTCCGCTCGCGTAGACGATTTCATCCCCGGGGCGCAAATTGCCGAACAGAGCGGAGGCAATGGCATGTGTGCCGGAGACAAATTGAGGGCGCACGATGGCGCTTTCGGTCCCGAAAGCATGCGCATAAACGCGGCCGAGTGCTTCCCTTCCCGCATCATCGTATCCGTATCCGTCCGACCCTTGCAAATGATCATCGGAAATATTCTCTTTGCGATAAGCGCTCAACGTTTTTGCCTGATTGGCTTCAACAATATCTTCGATTTTCTTTTGAAGCGGCATCCATTCTTCCTCGATCTCTGCTAACCAGCGAGAGATTGTCGAGGCGTTTTTTAGGTCTGTTGTATCCATTAGCTATGATCTTCCTTTTTATCGGTTTGGGTTTGTTTTTCGGCTGCAATTTGTGGATGATGATCAAATGCATAGCCTTGCAGCTTGTACATCTCACTTTCTTCGTCAAATGTTTCAACGCGCACAATCGTTGAATGTCGAATTGCATAAAGACGACGGCCATCGCCGGCCGGGATAGAAATAGAGTAAAAGGACATTTGCTTGATTAATTCTTCTTCCATGATGGTTTGCAGTTCGTCGATATTTTGATCTTCCCGAGCGCTTACATATAATCTCGGGCGTGCCGCGTTTACAACGGGGACCCCTTCCTCATCAAGGTTTTCAGCTTTGTTCATCACCGTGATGACCGGGATGTCCCCTGCGCCGAGCTCATCCAATAACTCCATAACCGTTTGCTTTTCCGCCTCCGCTTCGGGACTGGTGGCATCAATGACATGAATGAGCACATCAGCTTCCGACACTTCTTCTAACGTCGCCCGGAATGCCGCAATCAACGTCGTCGGCAACCCGCGGATAAATCCAACGGTGTCACTGATTTTTACCGATAAGCCCGAGGGCAAACGCAAAGCCCGTGTTAACGGATCCAACGTTGCAAATAACAAGTCCTCGGCCAAAGCGTCTTCGTTTGTTAGCGCGTTCAAGAGAGTGGTTTTGCCGGCGTTTGTATACCCGACGAGTGTAAATTGCGGGTCGTTTTGCCTTTCTTTTTGCTGTCGGAGCGTGGAACGGTGTTTTCGTATCCGTCGCAGTTCCTTTTTTAATTCATCCATTCTTTTTTGAATATGGCGGCGGTCCGTTTCCAATTTTGTTTCACCCGGACCACGTGTGCCGATGCCGCCCCCAAGACGCGAGAGCGCATGTCCTTGCCCGCGTAATCTCGGCAATAAATACGTCAATTGCGCCAACTCGACTTGAATGCGCCCTTCCTTTGTGCGTGCGCGATCCGCAAAAATATCTAAAATCAATTGGGTGCGGTCAATGACACGGGCACTCGTCCTTGCAGCCAGCGACTGCCCTTGCCGCGGAGACAACTCCCCGTTTATGACGACAACATCGGCTTCCCACGCTTCCACGAGCGCCTCAATTTCATCGGCCTTCCCTTTTCCCACATACGTGGATACGTCGGGGGCGGGTCGATTTTGCACCGTCGTTGCCATGACCGTACCCCCTGCGGTGGTGACGAGGCTTTTCAACTCTTCAAGCGAGGCGTATGCTTCTGCCTCGCTTTCCTTTTCGCTAATAACAGCTGTCGCAATCACTCTTTCCAAAAGCCAAACCCTCCAAGTCATTTAAAATCGGCGCTGATTAACGTCCGCAACGCATCTTTATCATGTTCCTTTTTTTCCCGCATTGTTCTAACCGCGTGCTGGCGAACGGCCTGCTCGATTTGATTTCGCACGTAACGGCCATTGCTAAATGCACTTGCCCCATTCTCCGAGCGGCGCAAATGCATTTTTTTCTGTAGCTTTTCTTTCGCTTCCGATGTCCAGATATAATCCCGGTCCACGAGCATATCTTCCGCGATTTTCATTAATTGCTCCGTTGTGAAATCAGGAAAATCAAGCTGTACGGGGAAGCGGGACGGGAGTCCGGGATTCATGGCAAGGAAGCGTTCCATTTCCCTTGAATAGCCGGCTAAGATGAGCACAAACGGAGGCGACTGATCCTCCATTGCTTTGACGAGCGTATCGATGGCTTCTCTGCCAAAGTCTTTCTCTCCACCTCTGGCAAGGGCATAAGCTTCATCAATAAACAAAATGCCGCCTTCGGCTTTTTGCACGATCTCCCGTGTTTTTTGTGCCGTTTGCCCGATGTATTCTCCAACGAGATCCGCCCGTTCCGCTTCAATAAAATGCCCTTTCTCTAAAAAACCCAATTCCCGAAACATATCGCCAAGTAAACGTGCTGCCGTCGTCTTTCCTGTTCCCGGATTTCCTTTGAAAATCATATGCATCGATTGCTGTTCCGTTTTTAATTGATGTTTTTCCCGACAGCGGTTAATATGAATCCAGGCGTAGATTTCACGAATAAATGTTTTTAATTCATTGACACCAACGAGTGTGTGCAACTGTTGCTCCGCTTTTTGCAAGACATAGTGATCGGGGTCAGGTTGATCACGTTCCCGGTCTTGAATGAGTACCCGTATACGCGATTTCGATTTTTGCGCATGCATATAACCCCTCCGCTTCTCTGGTCAAAACAGATTTACCAGGGCATCTGCCCATAGTTTACGCAAGAAGGAATCAATGTGTGCATTTTGGAGGTGGGAGGTGGGAGAGAGGTTGGAAATTGAGAGCACTAAGGAGGTTGCTATGCGTCCCCAAAATGAACAGTTGCCGACAGAAGCCCGTCGTTTTCTTGATTTTTTGGTTTCCAGAGGCAGGAAACCGTCCACCATCCGCAGATACATGTACGACATCGCGGATTTTTACCGTTTCGCCGCCCTGCACGCAGAAGAAAAAAACGTAAGTCTCCAGCATTTGGAACCCGCGCTGATTGAAGATTATTTTATGTTTCTCATTGATACTCGCCAATACAATTATAAAACGGCGAAACGAATCGCAACCGTTTTGCGGCGCTATTTCCAATATCTATCCCAATCCTACGGATTTGCGGAGAATATTATGGAAGATGTTTCACTTCCCGAGGCAGAGGATGAAACGATCAGCGACAATGACCTATTCAGCCAAAAAGAACTTTCCCGCTTGTTTAGAAGCATCGAGTCCGATCTTGGCTTAAGCGATGAACAGATACAGGCTCGACCTCTTTTGGCTCCTCGCAATAAAGCGATGATCCAACTCCTTCTCCATTATGGTTTGCGACTACAGGAATTGCACGGATTAAGCTTAGATGACGTGAATTTCGGCACGGGAACAATGGCTGTTTCCCCAGATGACGGCGAAGTGTTGCCGAGGCATATTCAACTTTCCAAGCAAGATCGCCGGGATTTAAATCATTATTTAAAAGGGATCCCGAAACCTGTCCGCCCATACCCGGGGCAAAACCATCCTTTGTTTGTCGCGTTTGATTTTCAAAAACAGACCTACCGCTGGTCTTATGAACGTGATGAGCCAAAACGTTTAACAATCGTGGCCATGCAAAAAATGATTCGCGAAGAAGCAAAACGGGCAGGCGTCGCATCCGGAAAAAGCGCCCGGAATTTTCGTCACACCTTTATTGTGTCTGCTTTAAAACACGGCCATACGCTTGAATACATTCAAGATATCCTCGGCCTCCATTCCACGCTCGTATTGGCACGTTATCAAGCGTACGTGGACGGGCTGGCGGAATGAGGAAGCTCCGCCTATATGCTAGACGGAGTCTTTTTTAATCGTTTTTTTCCAATTGCAACTCCACGTTTTGTTTGGGGGCAAATGTCGAGATGGCATGTTTGTAAACGAGTTGCTGTTTCCCGTCCGTATCAATGACGACCGTAAAATTGTCAAATGCTTTTAAATAACCCCGCAGTTGAAATCCATTGGTAAGAAAAATCGTAATCGGAATATTGTCTTTGCGCAACGTATTCAAAAATTGATCTTGGATGTTAATGTTTTTCATTATGCTTCCCCCTCAACTTTTGCTTTTCAGTTAACCTTTCGACATGTGTGTCAATTTTCCTGCAAGGTGCACCTTAATTTTTTCCATAACATTTTGTTTTGCCTCTTCGCCCATCTCAAACCATATCACTTGTTCCTTGTTTCGAAACCAGGTGAGTTGTCTTTTCGCGAACCTTCGTGAATTTTTTTTCAGTTGCCGGATGGCCTCGGACCATGAATAATCTCCGTCAAGATAAGCGACGAGCTCTTTGTAACCGATCCCTTTCATCGACTGTGTGTAACGGATACCGGCATCATATAACGCACGCACTTCCGAAAGCAGGCCTTCGGCAATCATTTGATCTACTCGGGTTTCGATTCGCTCATAAAGCGAAGCACGATCCATCGTTAATCCGATCATGATGACTTGATGGGACTTGGCGTTCGGATTTTCGCTTTGAACGGGGGCCGGAGGATGTTTGCCGCCGTATATAAGTTCGAGGGCGCGAATCACTTTGCGCACATTGCGGGGGTGGATTCGTTTCGCCGCATCCGGATCAAGACCTCGCAATTCATCATGGAGGCGGTCCACCCCTTCTTCTTCTGTGGCCCGCGCTTCCAATCGGGCGCGAAGTGACTCATCCCTCGCGGTCCCGCTAAATGACCAGTCAGCGGTTAGGCCTTTGATATACATTCCCGTTCCGCCGACGATGATCGGTTGGTGTCCGCGAGCTATGATATTCTCTACTTCTCGTTGGGCATCCTGACGAAAACGGGCGGCTGAATATGTATCCGTCGGGTCGAGAATATCAATGAGATGGTGGGGTATGCCTTCTTTTTCGTCTTCACTCACTTTTGCGGTTCCAATATCCAAGCCCCGATAAACTTGGAAGGCGTCTCCGTTAATGATCTCTCCCGAGAAATCTTTCGCGATTTCAATACCAACCGTCGTTTTTCCCACCGCCGTCGGCCCGACGATCGCAATTATCGGTTTTTTCACCTTTTTTGCCCACCTCCCATGTGCATCGTTCCGTACGAAACCGTTCGGTGCTTTCTCACATTGTCAAACTGAAAACGTTCAAATAGAAGGCTGTCTCGCTCTGCCTTTAGTACAACGGCACGTTTGGCCACTTTTTTGGCCTCTTCAAGAACAGCTTCATGAAGGGTTCCTGCATCGGCAAAGGCACGCAGCGGTTCGATATGTGCAGAATGCGAATGGGTATGCGTAAACATAGGATCAAAATAGACGACATCAAAGCTATTTGCCGGCATGGATCGTAAGTAGGCATGATGATCATTCTGAACAACCGATATCCTCCGCATTGCCTCATTCAATGCCTCGACATCTTCTTGGTAGCAGTGCAAACCTCTTGCCATCACTTCGGCTATATAGGGACTTTTTTCGACAGCGGTGACGCATCCGGCGGTGGTGACCGCATAACTCGCGACAATGCTGTCCGCGCCAAAACCTAGCGTCATATCGAGAAAAGCGTCTCCCGATCGCAATCCCGCAACCGAAATGAGCGAATCAACTTCGCCGGCCATTAAACGTTGCACACGTATTTTGGCCATGCTCGGGTGAAAAAATAATGGCTGGTTGCCATTGCCCTCATATAGCCTGTCCCGCCCATCTTTCCCGACCATGTATACGGTTTCCGCTTTTTGCAAAAAAGCAGTCATCGTTTTTCGGAAACGCGTTTCATACGGGCATCGAAAACGTTTGGCCAATTGCCATGCGCGCGTTTGCATTTCCGGCGTTGGATAGCGACTCGTCGTGACAATCACTTTAAGGGGCTCCATGTCTATAGTGTACATGTATTCTCCTCGGCACTCAACATAAATAGGCGCAGTCATTGCTGACTACGCCTACTCATGGACTAATTTTTATCGGATGTTGCCAATTTGAACATAACAAAGGTCATGATGACAGCTGCGGCGACGGCGATAAATGAAATACCGATGATTGCGACGAGGTCCATTCCTGACAATTGATTTCTCTCCTTTTTCTCCCTTTTAATGCCATTGTACCAAAGTGTGCAATGAACAACGGTGACGACTGTGACGATGTGTTGACTTTTCTTTATTACATAACTCGCTTGAACATCTTTTCAAGTTCATATCGCGTAATGTGGATATAAATCGGGCGCCCGTGCGGACAAGTGAACGGGTCTTTGCAAGCCCGCATGTCTTCCAGCAACGCGAACATTTCATCAGAACGCAAATGACGATTGGCTTTAATGGCTGCTTTACATGAAGTTAAAGCAACCGCTTCTTCACGCAACTCGGGAATATCCGGTTGTTTTAAGGAGAGCAATTGAGCGATCAGTTCCCGGATCGTCTCTTCTTCCACTCCTTTCGGGATCCAAGTGGGATGAGCGCGGACGCGGTACGTATGCACACCAAAAGGTTCCAACTGAATCCCCATTTCCTCAAACGCGGATGTTAGCTCTTCAATGCGGGCTGCTTCCTGTGGTGTAAACGTCATCGTAAAAGGAACGAGCAACGATTGGCTCATCTGTTCGGGATCGCCGAGTCTTTTCCGAAAATATTCGTAGTTGATCCGTTCTTGGGCGGCATGTTGATCAATCAAATACAGCCCTTGATCGTTTTGCGCCAAAATATACGTGCCATGCAACTGGCCGATGGGATACATGACCGGGATCCGTTGTGAATCCGGCGATTCCGTATTCGTGTTAGGCTCTTCGTGAACGGGATCCTTATCTTCATAAATAGGTTGTGCATCTTCGTCTTTTTCCTGTATCTCGGGTTTTTCAACGGGTCGACGATTTTCTTCTTTAAGGTACGAGACGTGGACGCTCTCATCTTTATTTTGTTCATCATCCTTCTCTCTTACGCTGGAGGTTGTTGGGGCATCTTTTTCTCGCTCGCTGGCAAAAGTGAGTGGAAGCTCCCTCACTTCTTCCCGAGGTTTATCAACGCGTTGGAGCTCACGCTCTGTTTGTTCCGGGATAAGCGTTTCTTGCTGCAAACGTTCCCGGATCATTTCACTTACTTCCAAGAGCAAGGTTTCTTCTTTACTAATACGCACGTCCCATTTGGATGGATGCACATTGACGTCCACCAAAGCAGGATTCATCGTTATCGCGATGACAGCGATTGGATAGCGATGGATGGGGAGTAACGTGTGGTATGCTTTTTCAATCGCTTTTAATAAGGGAAAATGTTTAATATACCGCCCGTTAATAAAAACACTCATATAGTGGCGGCTCGCGCGGTTCATTTCCGGTTTTGCCATAAAGCCGGAAATCTCAAAATCCTGGGAGGTTTTGGACGCCGTCAACATATTTTGTGCCACTTGCTTTCCATAAATAGCATACATTACCGAACGTCGGTCCCCATTGCCGTTTGTAAACAACACTTGCCGATCGTTGTGAATCAAGCGAAAAGAAACATCCGGACGCGCCATTGCCACCCGATTCACGACATCGGTCGCGTTCCCAAGTTCCGTATTAACGGTTTTCATATACTTCAGGCGAGCCGGGGTATTGAAAAACAGTTCTTCAACGAGGACAGAGGTGCCTTGGCGTGCCTTGCTTTTTGTGCGGGCAATCAACCTTCCTCCTTGGTAACGGAGGTGGATGCCGGTTGCTTGATTCTGGGCCGTCTCCAACGTCAACTTGGAGACGGAAGCGATGCTCGGAAGGGCCTCCCCGCGAAAGCCAAGCGTTTGAATGTGGTGAAGGTCGTCTTCATTTTTAATTTTACTCGTCGCGTGTCGCAAAAACGCAAGCTCTGCCTCTTCAGGAGCAATGCCTGTGCCGTTATCAAGCACGTGGATACGGGAAAGGCCACCGTCCTGCAATTCAATATCGATACGAGTGCTACCTGCATCCAGTGCATTCTCAAGCAGCTCCTTGACGACAGAGGCCGGCCGTTCAACGACTTCTCCGGCAGCGATTTTATTGGAAAGTGTCTCTTCCAGCGTAACGATGGCACTCATTGTTTCCCCTCCCGTTAAGTGATGGCGTGAAAATTTTTCGATGGTGACCAGATCGGAGCGATTTTTCTGGTTTCGGGCTTCATGAGAGCTTCATGGCGACCCTATGCGCTTGGTTCATCCAGATTAGGGTTCCATGACTGCTTCATGGTGACGCTAGGCGTTCGATTCATCCAGATTCGGGCTCCATGATTGCTTCATGGTGACGCTAGGCGTGCGGTTCATCCAGATTCGGGCTCCATGATTGCTTCATGGTGACGCTAGGCGTTCGATTCATCCAGATTCGGGCTCCATGATTGCTTCATGGCGACCCTATGCGCTTGGTTCATCCAGATTAGGGTTCCATGACTGCTTCATGGTGACGCTAGGCGTGCGGTTCATCGATTTTCGGGCTTTATGACCGCCCCGCGGGGACCCAATTGTTCCTCTCATAGCTGCTCGATCCCCGTTCGAGGGATTACTTCGCTTCTTTTGTTCCTCTCAGAGCTGTTCAACCGCCGTCTGAGGGATTACTTTGCTCTTCTTGTTCCTCTCAGAACTGCTCGTTCTCCGGTCACCTCATGTTTTTGAACGCAATTGTTTTTGCCAGTTGCCGATGGCTTGCATCGCTTCCAACGGCGTGATGTTCAATATATCCATGTCTCGTATTTGCTTGGCCACTTCGGCATCTTCGGGCGTTTCTTTTTTAACGGAACGGGTCGTTTTTTTCTCTTCTTCGTACGTAAACAACGGTAGCTGTTCATCATGGGCTATCCCATTTTCTTGCGGAACGTTCTCATATTCATCCAACAATGCACGCGCGCGTTCGATCACTGTATCGGGGAGGTGGGCCAATTGGGCAACGTGAATGCCGTAACTTTTATCAGCGCGCCCTTCCTCCACTTTGTGCAAAAAGATCACTTCTCCCGCTTCTTCCTCTGCCCGCACGTGAACGTTCCATAACGTTTCCAGTTCTTCTTCCAAAACGGTCAGTTCATGGTAATGAGTGGAAAATAACGTTTTTGCCCCAATATGCCCGTGAATATATTCCACGATGGAACGGGCAAGCGCCATGCCGTCATACGTAGATGTGCCCCTCCCAATTTCATCAAGGAGGAGGAGACTGTTTGCCGTCGCTTCTTTCAAAGCATGTTCGGTTTCAAGCATCTCCACCATGAATGTGCTTTGGCCACTGACGAGGTCATCGGCAGCACCGATGCGCGTAAATATTTTATCAAACAATGGCAACGTTGCTTCGTCCGCAGGCACAAAACAGCCGATTTGCGCCATAACAGAAATGATCGCGATCTGCCGCATATACGTACTTTTTCCCGCCATGTTCGGACCGGTAATCAGTAACTGTTCCCGCTTGTCATCCATATGGACGTCATTCGCGACGTACGCGCCTCTTTCTAACGTTGTTTCAACGACAGGGTGACGACTGTTTACGAGCGACATCGTGCGCTGTTCGGAAAAGCGAGGGCGCGTGAAACGCCTTTCTTCGCTGACCTGGGCAAAACTTTGCAAACAATCGACATAAGCAATCATTTGCGCAAGTTGTTGCAGGCGGGGAATGTACGCGTTCGTTTCCTCCCGAACGCTTTTAAAAAGGTCAAATTCCAGCTGTTCCATTTTTTCTTCCGCTTCCAAAATTCGATTTTCCATTTCTTTTAAATCGGGCGTGATGAAACGTTCCGCGTTTGTCAGCGTCTGTTTTCGTTCAAAGTGATCGGGGGCGTGCGGCAACTGTGCTTTGGAGATTTCGATATAGTAACCGAAAACACGGTTGTAGCCCACTTTTAAATTTTTAATGCCCGTCGCTTCCCGCTCTTGGTGCTCAAGATTGGAGAGCCACGTCTTCCCGTTTTCACTGGCTTCCCGGTATTCATCAAGTTCTTCGTGGAAGCCGCGCCGAATCATCCCTCCTTCACGGATCGCGATCGGCGGGTCATCCACAAGCGCGGCTTCCAGGCGTTCGCGCAATGCTTCGCACACATCCACATCTTCAGTCAGACGAACACCTTCATCCCCGAGCGCAGGCAACGTATCCACAATTTCCGGAACTTGTTGCAACGACGTTCGCAATTGCACGAGCTCGCGGGCGTTGACATTGCCATACGCGACACGGCCCGCCAAACGTTCCAAGTCGTAAACATTCTTCAGTTGATCCTGCAATTGCGCGCGAGTGAGCATATCATCCACAAGTTGATGGACAAGGGTCTGCCTTCGTTCCACTTCCCTTTTATTCGCTAACGGACGCTCCAAAAAACGGTGGAGCATTCTGCTGCCCATCGCCGTCTTTGTATCGTCGAGCAAATGATACAAAGAGCCTTTCTTTTTTCGCTCTCTTAATGAAGCGGTGAGCTCCAAGTTTCGCCGGGTATGTACATCCATTTGTAAAAATTCCCGCGGCTCAATCGTTGCCAAGGGTTGCAAATGGGCAAGGGAACGTTTTTGTGTTCGGGCCAGATAATGGAGCATCCGTCCGAAAGCGGCGCGAACAGATGGATCCGAGCCATCGTATAAATGCAGATAGGCATCGGGCATGTCCTCGTTTTCTTCATAAGAAATCGTAAAGGCGGCCGTTTTTAGCCATTTTTCCCAATCAGACGGAAGTTCCTCGCGCGGAAAAATCACTTCCCTTAGCCCATCCGCGAGCAGTGCCTTTTCAATATCGGTCACTTCGGAACCGATGATGCCGCCGTCGGTTTCCCCTGTCGTTAAGTCCGTGCGAACATACGCCAACCTATCATGATCCATGCCGGACAAAGCCGCAATGTAATGATTGGCATCTGCCGTTACGGCCCGTTCTTCCATGATCGTTCCCGGCGTAACGACACGGATCACTTCCCGCTTCACAACCCCTTTGGCCGTTTGCGGGTCTTCCACTTGTTCACATATCGCAATTTTATACCCTTTATCGATTAAACGAGCGATATAATTTTCGGCGGAATGATACGGCACCCCGCACATGGGGGCCGCGTCATCGCCTTTTCCCCTGCGTGTCAGGGTTATCTCCAGCTCCCTGGCCGCCAATTCGGCATCGTCGAAAAACAGTTCATAGAAGTCTCCCAACCGAAAAAATAAAAACGCATCCGGATACTGATTTTTTATGTCATGGTATTGCTGCATCATCGGTGTAATTTTCGACACGACTATTCCTCCACTATAAAATGAATCTACTAATTTAAATTATAGCATAGGGAATGCAAGTGCTCGAAGGAAAAAGAAATTCCATGAAACGAGCCGGCACATATCCCTCGGAATTCGTCATATGAAACGTTCCGTTTTTTAGCTGATCATGCCGTTATAGAACGTATGCCAACACTACTGAACCCTTCATGAAGACTGGGCGGCGAACTAAAAAACGAGTGATGGGTTCAAAAACCCTTCACTCGTTCTTTAATTAGTCTTTTTTTTCGCCATGCGCCTCTTCTTTTTTATCTTCCTCCTTCGTTTCCTTATAACGCCCGTGCAATTCAAAATCGCTCGGCCGTCTTCCAAGGAAATCGGGCTGAATGTCATCTTTCAATTCCTGATCGGACACTTGATCCGCCCATTTGACGTCCTTATAATAGTCGTCTTCTTTTTCCGGATGAACGAGAATAGAGATTTTCGTCTCCCCGACGAGCTCTGCCGCAAACTCCCGTTCCACTTCCACATTGACTTCTTTATCTTTCTTGGAAATGGATGCTTCGATGGTATTCGGCTGCTTTGTCGCTCGGGCAATGACATCAAAATCGTCTGTCATCACTTCATCAGAGCGCATTTTTAACGGCACATGTTCCTTGTAAGATACTTTTTCGCTCGCCACGTCCGTTTTTGTGTTATTTTCATAAGAGTACCATACATTAATATCATAATCGCCGGTAATCTCTACACTGTCCCCCTTTCGTTTGGCATCGTACTTGTGGTTAATCACCCAACAACCGAGAATGCTTGATGGGCGATGGGCTGGCTTAATCGTATGTGTCGTCTTTGAGAATTTTTTTCCTTTTCCGCAAACCGCCTTTGTGATGATTTCCCGATAATGTTCTTTTTTATGATCCAAGTGACGGTCCCTCCCTTAAGATTCAGCTTCCGGCGTTTACATGCCTCTTCTTCATATGTATGAACGTATCTGTTGTTCATGACAATAAAAAAACCTGCCACTCGGGGCAGGTTGAAAAAGACATTAGTCTTTTCCCAAATAGGAACGAAGCATCCAGCCGTCTTTTTGGTAATCGCGCGCGATGTCTTGCACCGCGTCAGCGAGGGATAACGCATTTTGGTCTTCAAGGTTTTCCACTGTTTCTAACAGTTGATTGCTTACAAATTGCAAATCAGCGACTAAGGTTTCCACCATTTCCTGTTCTTCTTCGTTGCCGGAAGCTTCTTCAATGGTCGCGTTGGCGAGGTAATCTTTCATCGTTGCGAGCGGTTTAACTTGAATCGCCAGCATTTGCTCGGCATAGTCATCGATGTAGTCCTTCGTTTTGTTATACAGCTCTTCAAATTTTTCATGGAGAGAGAAGAAATGCGAACCCTTTACAAACCAATGATAATTGTGCAGTTTCACGTAAAGCACTTGCATATTCGCGAGTTCCCGATTCAAATCTTGTTCCAACACTCGTCCGGCTTGCCCTTTAATTTCAGTTGCTTGTCGTTTTGCCATCTTTATTGCCTCCTCAGTACATTTCATTTTTTGGTTGTTTTGATTACAATATCTATTATATTATAATCATTATAAAAAAACAACCATTATCATAAATGCCTTTCTACTTATTCCATTCCCGTTTGACACAAAAAGTATGCCACGAATTTAAAATATCCATCAAAAAACTGCCATGCGTTTGATTACACATGGCAGCTTTGTTATTTATTTTGCTTTAAAGGCGACTCATCATCTGAGCGATGATTGATTTCGTTGGTGACTTCATTTGAAATCGTCGTGGACACGGTTTGCAACATTTCGTTTACGTCATTTTGGCTTTGCTTGAACTCTTTAACAATCGGTATTTCATCCACTTCGGCGTGTAGCGCGTTGATCTCCGCTTCCTTTTGGCGGACCCCTTCAGTTTTTCCGTAATGTTTCAAGTTCACGAGCTCTTTTTGCTTATCCTTTATGTCACTAATCAGCTTTTGGATTTTTTCGTTTTGGTTAATCGTCTTCTCGGCTCTTCTAAAAAAGTCAACTTCTTCGGTGTCGACCATCATGTTGGCCAGTTCCTTGGCTTTCGCCAAGATGTCATCCTTTGTATATAACTTTTCCGTCATACGTTTTGCACCTCACTATATGATACCATTTCTCCGTTTAACGACCACGTTTTCACATCGGTAATTTTTACGTCTACAAGTTTTCCGATGGACGTTTTAGGTGCACGAACGTTGACGAGTTTATTCGTACGCGTGCGCCCGGCAAGGATCTCGGGATCTTTTTTGCTTTCCCCTTCAAGAAGCACTTCGACGGTTTGGTCTTGCAGCGCTTCATTGCTTTTTGCCGACAATTCGTTGACGACAGCATTCAACCTTTGCAACCGTTCGCGTTTCACTTCATGAGGGACATTGTCGTTCATGCGGGCTGCAGGCGTGCCATCACGCGGCGAATAAATATATGTGAACGCACTGTCATAACCCATTTCTTTCACTAAGGAAAGGGTGTCTTGAAATTGTTCTTCCGTTTCATTCGGAAAACCGACAATGATGTCGGTCGTAAACGTGGCATGCGGCATGGCAGCTTTGATTTTGCGTGCCAGTTCCACGTATTCCTCTCGCGTGTATTTGCGCCCCATTAACTTCAATACATCACTGTTTCCATGTTGAACAGGCAAATGAATATGCTCAAGAAGGTTATCGCCTTTTGCCAACACTTCGATAAGGTGGTCATCAAAATCACGGGGATGGCTCGTTGTAAAACGAACACGAGGGATATCGATTTTTCGTATTTCATCCATTAAGTCGCCAAGTCCGACATCGTCGTCCAAATCTTTTCCGTACGCGTTCACATTTTGACCGAGCAACGTAATTTCTTTATAGCCATGTCTGGCGAGTTCGCGTACTTCTTGGATAATATCTTCAGGGCGCCGGCTTCGTTCTTTTCCACGGGTATAAGGAACGATGCAATACGTGCAAAATTTGTCACACCCATACATGATGTTCACCCATGCCTGAATATTGCCTTGGCGGCGTCTGGGCATGTTTTCCACGACGTCGCCTTCTTTGGACCAAACTTCCACGACCATTTCCTTACCCTGGATCGCATCTTTTAGCAAATGAGGCAAGCGATGAATGTTATGTGTGCCGAAAACGAGGTCCACATGTTGATGTTTTTGTAAAATGCGATTGACGACGCTTTCTTCTTGAGACATGCAGCCGCATAGGCCGAGAACGACTTCCGGTCGCTCTTTTTTAAGGTTTTTTAAATTGCCGACCTCGCCGAACACTTTATTCTCCGCATTTTCACGGATGGCACATGTATTTAACAAGATGATGTCGGCATCATCGGTCGTATCCGTCGGTGTGAACCCTAGTTCCTCGAGGATTCCGGACATATTTTCCGTATCGTGTACGTTCATTTGGCATCCATACGTGCGAATATAGTATTTTTTTCCGTTACCAATGCTTTGCATATCCTCGGGAATTTTAAAATCATAATAAAATTCCACGTCTTTGCGGCGACGCCGTTGTCCTTTTCGATAGTTTGGCTGTTCGTTTATCTTAATATGCCGGCCGCCGATCTTCATGATTTCCTGGCCGTCTTCATTAACGTCAATGGTTGCATTAGAGAAATCAAAGTACTTGCTGTAGTCTTTCGTTTTATTGGCCGGACGGTGTTGTTCCTCGTTCATACGCGAGGGGAGCCCCCTTTCCTCTATCCTATCCTTTTCAAATTATAAAGCTTCCGGTACCGGAAAACAACCATCTCTATTTAACGATCGCGCGCGATCGACAATGTGCGCAAACGATTAATGGCAGCCGCGATTTCAAAACGGCGCGGCCGTGCCAAATCGCCTGGATGTTTGCCTTTGAACGGGGACAATTCATCCAGTCCGGAGGCGGTGTCTCGTTCATAAATATCCAGCATTTCCCCGAGGGTGTGATTTCCATTGGCGTATTGTTTCGCCAAGTAGTGAAGCGCGCGGGCGATTGCTCTCGTTTGGCTGGGATCGATGCATTGCTCGACTGCGGAAAGGTCGATGGTTTCCCGTCCGTAAAGGATCGTATGTTTCCCTCGGGCATCAACCTTTTCTTTTTTCCCGCGTTGGGCATCAAAACTTTTTGCCAAGGGATAGCGCGTACTTTTAACCGTGAATGGTGCCGCTTCGTGGGTAATCCGCTGACTGCGGGCTTTTTCAGCAATTTCCTTCGCTTTGCCTGTAACGTCATACGGTCGGTACGCATCCATCATCGTCACCGTATCGGCAACATCAAAGTAATCGCCTGTGCCTCCGACAACGATAATGGTAGAGACGCCTTCTTCCTCATATAAGTCCCTCACCCGGTCGATAAACGGGGTGATCGGTTCTTTTTCTGGGGAAACGAGTTGTTGCATGCGATAATCGCGAATCATGAAATTCGTCGCGCTCGTATCCTCATCGATGAGCAAAAGACGGCTTCCGGCTTCAAGCGATTCGATAATGTTCGTCGCTTGCGAGGTGCTGCCGCTCGCGTTGTCCGTTTGAAAACGGTCCGTGCTTTTTTGATTCGGAAGATCGTCGATAAAAGGCGATATATTTACATTCGTGACCCCGCGCCCGTCTTCGGCACGTATTTTACAAGCGCTTGTATCCGTGACGATAAAGGCGCGTCCATCTCCATCGATATGATTGTAAATGCCGCGTTCCAATGCCTCAAGTAATGTGCTTTTCCCGTGGTAACCGCCACCGACAATGACATGAACACCTTTCGGGATAAGCATACCCCGTATATCCCCGCTATGGGGCAACGAAACGGTAGCCGCCCTCGTCTCCGGGCTCTCAAAAGGGATCGCGCGGCCGGGATCAAGGGGACGATTTTCGACGCCGCTTGCCCGCGGAAGAATCGAACCATCTGCAACAAACGCGAGGGCGTCACGTTCTTTTACATAGGCACGCAAGGCGTCTTGGTCATCGCTGAGCGCCACATGATTCTTGAGCCCTTCCATATCAATATTGAATAGGGCTTGTTCAATGATACTCGGTAGTTGTTCAGTTAACAGTTTCGCCGCCTGGACGCCCATAATCGTTCTGCCGCGTGCAGGCAAATGGATGGACAAACGAATCTCCACTTTTTCTTTATCGCAAACGACGGCTGTCCGCTCTAGGATTTCTTGTCCGGGGCGATCGATAAAAAGGCTTTTTTCCGCCTTTTGTTTGCGTATTGCTTTTCCGACCGAACGAGCAACATAATCTGTAAACGCAACGTTGCGATGCCCGCTTTCATACAACGCTTCATTCATATGTAATTGTCGATGGGGGATCTCTACCCTTGCCCGGGAAGGGCTGGCATAAGGATCTGCTTGGATGTGATCCAAATGGAGGCGAAACGAGGGAAACGTAAACGTCCCGCGAATATCGTTATAAGCTTTGTATCCTTTCCGATCGATGCGTTCTAGCGTTTGCTGTAATTGTTTCAACTCTCATTCACTCCAACTTTTAGAAAACTTGACTTCTCGCCATAAAATGGCGAAAGCCTTCATTGCACTAGTGCTGAACGGCTGAAATAAATGATCATCTGTAGTTGTGGCGCCAAATAATCGAGATAAGACTGATATTAGTCCTCACCGGGCGTGAGTGCGGACAAAAAGATAGATAAAGCGTAAAATAATGTTCTCGCCATACAAGTAGCGGCACCGAAAATTCATTTGATATCGCTCATGCTTTTGTGATCGGATAATTCAACCACCCTGCACTAGTGATACTTTGATATCTGCTTTGAAAAACTCAGCGCATGAGGCACGCTGAGTTTTTCATTCATCACCTGGGTTCGATAATGAGTTTAATGGCTGTTCGCTCTTCACCATCAATCTCAATGTCCGTAAACGCCGGGATACAAACCAGGTCAATTCCACTGGGTGCTACAAATCCTCTCGCGATGGCAATTGCCTTGACAGATTGATTTAAAGCGCCTGCTCCAATAGCTTGAATTTCCGCAGCTCCTCTTTCGCGGATCACGCCCGCTAGGGCACCGGCGACAGAATTAGGGGTGGATTTCGCTGATACTTTTAATACTTCCATGATTAGCCCTCCTATAGTTGTGGAATGTCACCTTTTATCCCTTACTATATTCTTTGGATCGTTCTCTATGCCTTCGTTGCATCTATTCGTCGAATGGGTGATCATCATTGATCAGGATTCTTTCAATTTTTCGGGCTTTGCCTGTTTTTTCATCGAATTCCATAAATACAGCGTTGAGTTGACTCCTCCCTTTCGCAACTTCAAATTTTGCCGGCAACGCCGTTTGGAATTTTTTCAAAATCACATCCTTATCAACGCCGATAATGCCATCGTATGGCCCGGTCATGCCGACATCGCTTAAAAAAGCAGTGCCACCCGGCAGTATTCTTTCATCGGCTGTTTGCACGTGAGTATGAGTCCCAATGACGGCACTGGCACGCCCATCCAAAAACCAGCCGATAGCTTGTTTTTCGCTGGTCGTCTCGGCATGAAAATCAACAAATACGAACGGCGTCCGTTTTTTGGCATCCTCCACCGCTTTGTCCAACGCTTGAAAAGGGCAATCAATCGCTTCCAAAAACACGCGTCCCATCGCATTAATGACGACGAGTTCCAATCCGTTCACATTGATCGAGGTTTGCCCCCTTCCCGGGGCGCCCGGCGGATAATTTAACGGACGGATCAGATTTGTTTCTTCGTTAATGAACGTAAAAATTTCGCTTCTTGCCCACGTATGGTTGCCAAGCGTAACAACTTGAGCGCCAAACCCCAAAATACTTTTGTAAATTTTCTCTGTAATCCCTTTCCCGCTCGCGGCGTTTTCGCCATTGACAATCGTTACTTGAGGTTTATATTTCTTCTTAAGCTTCGGCAATTGTGCCTCCAGCATATTTCGCCCGGGCCGGCCGACAACATCTCCGACAAATAATAGTCGCATGCGCTTTAGACCTACTTTCCAGTTTGAAAAGACATTTCTATCCTCACTTATACCCACTTTATATGCCTTGTTAAACGTATGGCTTTCATGATCATGAATATATTTTTCATTCCGTCAAATAATAAAGCAGCACAAATGTGCTGCTTTATTTTGCATAATTTACTGCCCTCGTTTCACGAATAACGGTGATTCGTATATGCCCGGGGTAGTCAAGTTCATTTTCCACTCGCTTCGTAATGTCCCGTGCCAGCCGATGGGCCAACACGTCGTCGACCAAGTCTGGTTTTACCATAATGCGGACTTCGCGACCCGCTTGTATGGCATACGTCTTTTCAACACCATCAAATGATTCTGCAATCTCCTCGAGTTTTTCCAAACGGCGAATGTACGTTTCAAGCGTTTCCCGTCTTGCACCCGGCCTTGCCGCAGACAGGGCATCTGCAGCAGCGACGAGTGTAGCAATGACTGAAGTTGCTTCGACATCCCCGTGATGAGAGGCAACGCTGTTCACAACGACCTCGTTTTCATTGTATTTTTTCGTTAATTCGACACCTATTTCAACATGACTGCCGTCGACCTCATGGTCAATCGCTTTTCCGATATCATGAAGCAATCCTGCCCGACGGGCAAGCTGCACATCTTCTCCAAGTTCCGCCGCCATTAAACCTGTTAAATACGCGACTTCCGTTGAATGATTCAAGACATTTTGCCCGTAGCTCGTTCTAAATCGCAGACGGCCCAAAATTTTGAGAAGATCAGGATGTAAATGATGAATCCCCATTTCAAACGTCGTTTCTTCCCCATATTCACGTATCCGTTCATCGACCTCACGCCGGGATTTATCCACGGTTTCTTCAATGCGGGCGGGGTGAATCCGTCCATCTTGAACGAGCCGCTCCAACGCCGTGCGCGCGATTTCTCTTCGAATCGGATCGAAGCCGGATAGGATGACCGCCTCGGGTGTATCGTCTATGATTAAATCAATTCCGGTTAACGTCTCCAACGCGCGAATATTTCTCCCTTCACGCCCGATGATTCGGCCTTTCATTTCATCATTCGGCAAATGGACAACGGATACCGTCGTTTCCGCCACATGATCAGCCGCGCATCTTTGCAGTGCCACAGAAAGAATATCTTTGGCTTTCTTATTTGCTTCTTCCTTGACTTTATCCGTATTTTCCTTAATCATCACTGCTTTTTCATGATCGAGTTCCCGTTCGGTTTCAGCCCGGACAATCTGTCGGGCGTCTTCTCTCGTCAGCCCCGAGATCCGTTCCAGTTCTTCCTGTTGTTCGGAAATTAATTGTTCCACTTTGCTATTCATCGTTTCTGTCTCTTCTTGTTTCTCAGCGAGCGTTTGCTCCCGGAGTTCTAGAGATTCTTCCTTGTTGTCAAGCGTTTCACTTTTACGGTCAAGCGCCTCTTCTTTTTGCTGAAGGCGGCTTTCCTGATTCTGAATTTCGGTTCTCCGTTCGCGAATATCGTCTTCGGCTTCGGAACGCAAGCGGTACGCCTCATCTTTGGCTTCCAACAGTGATTCTTTCTTGCTGTTATCCGCATCGCGTTCCGCTTCTTCGATCATCTTATTTGCCGCATATTCTGCACTCGTAATCTTTGCTTCGGCAATTTTTTTACGGATGACATAACCAATAAACCCGCTTAAAACAGCAACGACAATAAGCAAAATGGAGATGATCAAGATGAGTGTTCCGTTCATCTCGCCTACACCTCCTTTGCTATTCAATTGTACGTGTACATTTACACCGAAAACGTTGCGGGCTTTGCCTAACGAAAAACGGAGAATGCAGGCAGGCGGGTGCCTGCGATCATTCGTTGGTGTTGATCCATTTCGTTCTGTTGTTTGAATAAAGGTGTTTCCCTCTATCGTTTTCATCCCTTTGGAATGGATGAAACGATGGACACGGCGATAAACCGGTTCAGAGCATGTTTCCTACCCTTTTTTGCCATCATATTCTCGTACTGTGTTCAATTGTTTCAAACGAACGGTTAAAACATGATGCGTTACAACCAGAGAAAAGCCTTTTGTAAACGGCGAATCAATTTATGCGATCCCGCCGTTCCCCAACATTCATATTTAATTGTATACTTGCCATTGTTCATATGTCAACCGTGTCAATCCCATCCATTCGAGCGTGAGAAAACTTAGCTTTTCGCCAAGCTTTTACGGTTTTACGGCGAAAAGCCTTAGTTGCACTTATGTAGGTAAGAAAGTTGAATTATACTTCTTACCTACCCAAAAAGCCGGCTATCCGAGCCGGCTTTTCAATCACGATCCTGATGAATCTTGTGTTTCTTCCTTTTCCTCCTGCTGCTGGTTCTGCTGCCCGCTATTTGGAAGCTCATGGTGGTCACGAATACGTGTTTCAATTTCGGACGCTACAGATGGGTGCTCTTGCAAATATTGCTTTGCATTTTCACGGCCTTGACCAAGCCTCTCGCCGTCATACGCGTACCAAGCGCCACTTTTTTGCACAATCTCCAATTCTGTCGCGATGTCCAACAACGAACCTTCCCGGGAGATGCCCTCCCCGTACATAATGTCAACTTCTGCTTGGCGAAACGGCGGAGCCACTTTGTTTTTCACGATCTTTAATCGTGTCTTGTTCCCGACTGTCTCATTTCCTTGTTTCAAAGCTTCAGCCCTGCGTACTTCCAAGCGTACTGAGGAATAAAACTTCAAGGCCCTTCCCCCGGGCGTTGTTTCGGGGCTTCCGAACATGACGCCTACCTTCTCGCGAATTTGATTGATAAAAATCGCCATCGCGTTCGACTTGCTAATGGCCCCCGACAGCTTTCTCAATGCCTGTGACATGAGGCGGGCCTGCAAACCGACATGTGCATCACCCATATCCCCTTCGATTTCCGCTTTTGGCACGAGGGCCGCCACGGAATCAACGACGATGATGTCAACAGCGCCGCTGCGGACGAGCGCCTCTGCAATTTCCAAGGCCTGTTCTCCCGTATCCGGTTGCGAGAGCAGGAGTTCATCGGTATCGACGCCAAGGGCGCGGGCATAAACAGGATCAAGGGCGTGTTCCGCGTCAATAAATGCCGCTTGTCCGCCTTCCCGTTGGGCTTCGGCAATGGCGTGCAAAGCAACGGTTGTTTTCCCGGAAGATTCCGGACCGTATATTTCAATGACCCGTCCACGCGGATACCCGCCAACACCGAGCGCGATATCAAGGGCTAATGTCCCGCTTGAAACCGTGGACACACGGCGTTCCGTGTCGTCCCCCAACTTCATGATGGAACCTTTGCCGAATTGTTTTTCAATGCTTCGCAAGGCTTGGTCAAGCGCTGCTTTTCTTTCACTCATGGCAATACTCCTTTATAGGCATAAATTTAATCATTGCATTATTTCCCGATAGGCATAAGAACCAATCGTTTCCCCTGCACCTATCATACCGTGTTTTTCATCATTTGCCAAGGATTATACGAACATTTATTCTGAAACTGTTCCGATGAAAAAGGCCCCTCCGTGGAGGAGCCCGATGTGTTTTTAGTTAGAAACGGAAGGATTCGATGTTTGCCGCCCTTGGCGTTTCGGCTTTGGTTTTGCCGGCTCCAAATTCACGCGCGCACCGTGAACACGGGAGTGGCGCAATCCTTCATAAACAAAGGGAGCCACGTCTTCCGGAACTTCCACGAACGTAAATTTTTCGAAAAGGTCGATGCGTCCGATCGACTGTTTTGAAATCCCGACTGCATCGGCAATTTCATCCACGAGTATTTTCGGGGTTAAGCTCACATTGCGGCCCACGTTCATAAAGAAACGGACCATGCCTTTTGCCGCACCGGTATCACCAAAATAATACCCTTCTTCAGAAATATTATTTTCCGTTTGATAATTCATTTTCAACAACGCATCGATGACTTCCTGCGGTTGATACTGCTCGAGCAGTTCCCGGGTTAATTCATCAAAGATCGATGTCTCTTCGCTATGTTCAATGACACCGGTGATTTGCTGTCGCCACGAGTCTTGCTGTTTCTCCACGACTTCTTCCAGCGTCGGGATATCCCGTGTCGGCAAGGACATCTTTATTTCTTTTTCAATCGAGCGTAAATGCTTCATTTCCCTCGGAGTGACGAGCGTCAGGGCCTGGCCGCTCTTGCCGGCTCGTCCGGTCCGCCCGATGCGATGGACATAGGATTCCGGGTCTTGCGGGATATCATAGTTGATCACGTGGGTGACGTTTTGGACATCCAGTCCGCGGGCAGCAACATCTGTCGCGACGAGATACTCAATCGTGCTTTCCCGAAACCTTTTCATGACCGCATCCCGCTGGGATTGGTTCAAATCACCGTGAAGCCCGTCTGCAAAATAACCCCGTGCCTGCAAGGACTCCGATAATTCCGCAACGCCTTTTTTCGTGCGACAGAAAACGATTGCAAGCTCCGGGTTGTAACGATCAATCACACGGCAAAGCGACTCGAGTTTGTTCCTTTCAAGCACTTTAAAATAAATCTGTTCGATCGAGGGAGCCGTAACATCGCTTTTGCTAATGGACACCGTCTCAGGTTGCTTCATATAGCGACGGGAAAGCTTTCGGATCGGGTCAGGCATCGTTGCTGAAAAAAGCATCGTCTGCCGGTCCTCATTCGTTTGTTTCAAAATCGATTCAATATCATCGATGAAACCCATATCAAGCATTTCATCCGCTTCATCCAAGACGAGCGTTTTCACACGGTCAAGCTTTAACGTTTTTCTCCGCAAATGGTCTTGAACGCGCCCGGGGGTTCCGATAACGACTTGGACCCCGCGTTTAAGCGCCTTGATTTGATGACCGATCGATTGCCCGCCATAGACCGGCAACGTTGTGACATGCAGATGGGTGGACAGCTTTTGCAATTCCCCGGCCACTTGAATGGCAAGCTCCCGGGTTGGCGTTAAAACGAGCGCCTGGACGTGGGAGGAGGCGTTTAGTTTTGTAAGCAGAGGAATCCCGAAGGCTGCCGTCTTCCCGGTACCGGTTTGCGCTTGTCCAATCACATCTTTGTCGTTTAGTGCTTTCGGTATCGCTTGTTCCTGGATCGGAGAGGGCTCCTCAAAGCCAATCTCCTTAATTGCTTTTTTTACTTCCGGTTTAATATGTTCACTTTCAAATACATTCATATTCTTCATCACCTTCTTCTATCAAATAAGAAAAACCTCGGCGCCGCAGCAGAAGGCGGGTTATAACGGGTTTTATCCCAATTCTCACCTCTCACTTCCCACATCCAGCATGGCGGCACAAGCTTCTTTTACCGCCCTGCGTCGTATCGATGCGCGGTCCCCGCGTAAACGTCGCTTATAGACATGCGTTTTATCCGGATATGCAACGCCAATATAGACCGTACCCGGCGGATGGCCCTCCTGGGTGCCCGGACCGGCAACACCTGTCAGCGAGACCCCTATATCTGTCCCGTATTCGCTTCTCACGCCTGCTGCCATCTCTTCGGCACATGCTTCGCTTACAGCGCCATGTTGCTCAAGCGTCGCTTTCGTCACATGAAGCTGCTTTTCTTTTGCCTCGTTGCTATACGTAACGGCACCACCGGCATAAACATCAGACGCTCCCGGAACATCGGTGAGCGATGCCCCGAATAATCCTCCGCTTAAACTTTCGGCAACGGCCAACGTCCACCCTTTTGACCGTAAATGATCAAGAGCGCGTGAAAATAACGTGTCTTCATTATACCCATATAAAAAAGATCCGCAACGTTCACAGACGGCGCCTTCCAACTCATCAAGCTTTTTTTTTGCCTCTGTCGGGTCGGTCGTCTTTACCGTCAAACGCAACGTGACTTCATCTTGACCCGCGAGCGGCGCAATCGTCGGGTTTGTTTGCTGTGTGATTAAATCATGAACACGCGCTTCCAGCGCCGACTCGCCAATCCCGTAAAATTTAAGTACCCGCGACAACAATAAATCCCGTGATTCATTCATGGCATCAAGAAAGGGGCTGACCTCTTCTTCAACCATCGTTTTTAACTCGTGTGGTGGCCCCGGCAACAGAAAAAACCACGTGTCTGTATGTTTATAAGCCATGCCGCAAGCGAGCCCTGCGCTATTTTGAAACACGTGCGCCCCTTCCGTATGAAGAGCTTGGCGACGGTTCGCATCATTTACGGGTTGGTTTCTCGATTGAAAAAAAGCTTCCACTTTGTCGAGCGCCTGCTGATCATAGACGAGGTTGAGGCCGTATTCCTCCGCGAGTGCGTTTCTCGTCACATCATCCTCCGTAGGCCCGAGCCCCCCGGTAAGAATAACGATGTCATTGTCGTTCGCGGCCATCCGTATCGCTTGCCGAATGCGTGGCAAATTGTCTCCAACGACCGTATGTTTGTATATATTCACCCCGTGTCCCATGAGTTGCTTTGAAAGATACTGTCCGTTTGTATTCGCTATTTGCCCAAGAAGTAGTTCGGTGCCTACGGCAATGATCTCCGCGTTCATGGATGGATCTCCTTCCAGTCATCTAAGCGTCGTTGAACACATGTTTATTTTTTAAAAAGTAATCGATGCCGGAAATTACCGTTAAAAAGAGGGCGATCCATATCAATATCGCCGCGATCGGCAACCCGAATGCATCAAAAGGTGCGTTGTGAACCATTAGGAAAAAAATTGCGAGCATTTGAAAAAGCGTCTTCCCCTTTCCGAGCGGGCTGGCCGCAATGACCTTGCCTCCGGACGCTGCCACAAGCCTCATCCCGGTGACGGCAAATTCCCGGCTAAGAATGATCACTGCCATCCAAGCCGGCAAGAAGCCAACCTCGATAAGAGATAATAAAGCCGCTGTCACGAGCAGCTTATCAGCTAACGGGTCTAAAAATTTTCCGAAATTGCTGATGAGATTACGGCTGCGGGCGATATAGCCATCGAGCCAATCCGTCCCAGCGGCAACGGCGAAAACAATCCCGGCAACCGCGTGGTTCACAGGCACTTGTGTCCCAAAGACATCTAAGGGAGGACCCCATTGAAAAGGGTAAAGGAAGATCAACATAAATATCGGGATGAATCCGATACGGATGATCGTAATCTGGTTTGGCAGGTTCACGTAACGGTTCCTCCTACAGGAACACCCTTTTATTTTAACAAAAATCATAACAAAGAAAAATGCCAATGTCCGTGCACTTGTCTGGATTTCAGATGTCGGATGCCGGATGCCGGAAGTCAGATGAAAGTTACTTCTTCGATATTATGCCTCGGACCTCTGGCTTCTGAAATCTGTCCTCCGGTAAGCCGGGGGTGTTCTCAAAGCTTAATTCTCTTTTTCGATGGTAATGCGCTGAAAATCTCTTTCTCCGGGATCTAATTCATATTCCAACTCTTCGCCGTTCACATAAATCGTGAGCGCGGGTGTGTAGCCAGCATTGATGGTGATCGCGTCGTGTTCACTAAAATCAAAGTCTTGTTCTGTTGCCTCGGAGGGGGCAGCGGCTGTTTCTACGATCGAACCGTCGTCCGTCGGGTCTTCGCGAAAATCAACATAGCTGTCCGTTTCTTCATCAAACTCAAGCGTGATTTCCAATGAATCACTGTCGATCGTGTAGATCGAATTAAATCCATCTACTTCCCCAAAGGAAAGTTGTCCATTTTCACTTTCTCCGTTATTTCCGTTTTCCCCGTTTTCTTCATTCTCCTCGTTATCCTCATTTTCTTCATTGCCGTTCGTTTCTTCTTCTGCCGTTTCATCCACGATATCTACTTCCCCGTTTTCTTCTTCCTCATCGGATGCAATGTCACCACCACCGTCAATGTTGGAGAGCCATATAACAGCGACGATCGCGACGAGGAAAAAAACGACCAGAACGGAAGGAAGGACCGTGTTCTTTTTTTTCCCTTCCTGGGATGATCGTTTTGTTTTCGAATGTTCGGTTCTGGTTGGAAGATCCACCGACTCCTTTCTCGGTTTCGGCAAATCATGCTCAAACTCCGCAAACACTTCTTCAGGTTCGAGCTCCAATGCTTCTGCATAACTCTTGATAAATGCCCGTGCATAGAAAGCACCGGGCAAATCGTCATACCGTCCTTCTTCTATGGACAATAAGTAGCGCTTTTGAATTTTCGTCCGCGTTTGGACTTCATCAAGCCCCCACCCTTTTTCTTCACGTTTTTCTTTTAAAAATTGCCCTAATTCAGCCATGCTAAACACCTACCAAGTTAGCTAATATCAAAAGAAGAAAAACCCGATTCCACCATTTCATACGTAATTTTTTCATTTTCATCATTACGGAGTTCAATGATGCAATCGAAATCTTTTAATGTATATGCCGTCTCACGCACAAAAATATCCGGATGCTCCACAACTTTTACAGCAGATAAGGCCATAATCTCATCAACGAGGGAGCGATGCTTTTCCGGGGCGCGCATGGTCGTAACGATCCCGTCAATGATATAGACGAGGTCTTCACTAAATTCATCGTCAGGAAGCGTACTTCTGATCGTCTGCCTTAGCATCGTCGAAGAAATAAATGACCAGTGCTTGTTGGCAGAAACACTCGCGGCCACGATTGATTCTGTCTTTCCGACTCTCGGCATCCCCCGGACACCCACGAGATAATGCCGCTTCTCTTTAAACAACTCCGCCAAAAAGTCGACCAACAGTCCAAGTTCATCCCGAACAAATCGATAGGTTTTTTTGTCGCCCAAGTCTCTTTCGATATAACGGCCATGCATCACGGCTAGCCGGTCCCGAAGTCTTGGCACCCGAAATTTTTTAAGCGAAATTGCATCCATCGTTTGCAATATATCTCGTAAACGCGTCACATGATCATCGCTGGCACTGCGAATTAACATGCCGCGCCGATCATTTTCGATCCCGTTAATCGACACGATATTTATCGATAACATTCCAAGTAACGAGGAAATATCCCCCAGTAAGCCGGGACGGTTCTGCCGAATCTGATATTCAAAATACCACTCTTTCTTTTCCATCCCGTTCCTCCTTCTTCATTACATAGGCTCTCGGAATTCACCGAGGCTTGTGTGACAAGGGTTTCTTTGTCACACCTGATTGGCTTTCCTCCCTCTGTCGGGAGGGATTTTTTTATTTTCGCCTGATCTGAAACTGGAAATTAATGCCCTGAAATTTATTGTATTTTTAGATCAAAAAGCACTTGACATTTCGGAACCACCCTCATAATCGCCGGTGAAGGGAACGTTTTTTCCCTTACTACGATCATTGGGGGCTTTCATTTGAAACCGACGGTTATCCCGCATGCGGCTTACCAACATTTTGTCATGGAACAACTCCACGCCCGTTATGGACGCGCAATCTTGTTCGTGAACGCCGATTGGCCTTTAGTCTTAAAATGCTGGCAGACTGATCTGTCCGGCGTCACCACCCAACTACGGACTACCTATTCGAACCGTGGACCTGAACCACGCGATCCAGCCTCGATGCTACGCTCGTATCTCGTCTACTTGTTTACGAATCCAGAAAAAGGGCTGACGGAATGGGTGAATATCATGCAACGAACGCCTATTTATGCCATCCTCAGTGGGTTTTCGCCGGATGATATCCCCGGACTCGGAACGTTCTATGACTTCTTCCGACGGTTGTGGCCGGTAGCGGACAAAAACATCAAACCCAACAAACAACCCAAGAAGAAGAAAAAGCAAAAGCCCAAGAACAAGAAGGGGGAGAAAGCCCCTATGAAACCGGGAAAAGTCCAGCGTTTAGTCACGTGGGTGTTACGGTCCATCGACGTCCACGTGGAGCTACCTGGCGATCGGCTCTTCCATTTCTTCGAGACGAACATTCTGAGTGTTTCCAAAGAGCTAGGCTTGCTCGGCGATGCCGACCATCTTAGTATTGCCGGTGACGGAACACCCCTTGTCACCCAAGCCTATCGCCGAAGCAAAGCCACATGTGATTGTCGTGCCCGTGGTATAACTGGATGCAACCATCATCGCTACTATTCCCAGCCCGACTGTGACCCGGGATGGGATAGCTCCCGAGAGCGCTACTTTAACGGCTATCACCTCTACATGTTCACCGCCGCCGATAGCCCTCACGATTTGCCTGTGTATCCGCGACTGCAGCCAGCTTCCCGGCATGACGCCGTCAGCCTGGTCGCTAGCTCGGTTGAGTTCCAGCAACGTTTCACCCTGGGCACGACCCGCCGGATGATTCTTGACGCTGCTCATGATGCTCAGGCAATCTACGAACTCTTGATTCACCAAGAGATCGAGCCTTTTATCGATTTGAATACTCGAAGCAAAACGAACATAGAAACGGGCAGTGATATTGAGATCTCTCCAGAAGGCATTCCTATCTGTCCGAAAGGGACCAAGATGAAGCCCAATGGCTATGACAAAGCCAGGCATCGGCGTAAGTGGCGCTGTCCACCCGATTGCGGATGTTCGGATGCCAAGTACGGTCGCACTTATTACACACGCACCCAAGATGACCCTCGCTTGTTTCCCAACACCCCGCGGGATTCCAAAGCATGGGAGCTGATTTATAACACGCGCACATCCAGTGAGCGCACGAACAAACGTGAGAAGGTCGATTATCATTTGGAATCAGGCCGGCATCAATCAACAATGATGTGGTATATGCGCATCTATGGCATTATGATCTGCCAACATCTCGACGCTTGGTACGTTAGCCAAAAAGAGGAGTGGGATCTACTTAAGAAAGACATCTGTCCAGCCGCTGCCTAAATTTTTTAAAAATACCCTGATCGCACCTTAGTCAAGTGTGCCCTTTTCTGAAAGTGGTTTTCATTTCCATTTATTCCAGTTCAGATTTTGACGCTACCCCCTTTTTTGGCTTACGAATTCCGAGAGGCTATTTACCATTTTTTTAAATTATAACGTAGTCGCTTCATTTTAGCACTTGTTGTCATTTTACGTTATTTCTTAGCATTTGAACAGGGTTAGGGCATTTCTTTTTGTGAACGGATAGGAAAAGAACGATAGATCCTGGCGATTTTCAATGTGCTCCATAAGAATAAGCACCCCCAGACACAGTAAGACGTGTCGAGGATGCTCCTAGGTGTGCCATGTAACGTTATTTTTCTTGTACCAACTTCACCATCACATTCGCGATCGCGTGTTGCTCTTTTTCATCAGCAACGTGCCACAAATCAGACAAAACGCGTTCTTGTTCGTTTTTCGGGTCTACGTTGTTCGCCAAGTAATCGCCAACTTGGAAAGCCACATCGGAAATTGCATTGTTTGTCATGCCGTCATTTTCGGCATTTCCCAAGCTATCACCCAAAAACGATTTCCACTGTTCCCAATTGTCCAGTACGGACATGGATCGTTCCCTCCTTATCAGACAAACTTCGTTTTACGTTCATAGTTTGACATCTAGAATCAGAAAATATACACCGATTCTCGAGGGAACAAACAATACGGACATTTACTTGGAAAAGAAAATAGTCGCACCGCTTCATGGTGACTGAAAAGACTCGGAATTTATGATTTCGGGCTTCATGGCCGTCTCTTGGCGACCGAAACGATTCGGAGCTTATGGTTTCGGGCTTCATGAACGTCTCTTGGCGACCGAAATGAACCGGGGCCCCTGTTTTCAGGCTTCATGACCGCTTCATGGTGACATTAGGCGCTTCCTTCCTCCCAATTCGGTTTTAACCGCCCCAGGCCCCGTTCACGGAAAGAATATGCCCATTGATATAACTTGCTTCCGGGCTTAGCAAATACGAACAAGCGCCTGCCACTTCTTCAGGGGTTCCGAAACGTCCGGCAGGGATGGCAGCTTGCAATTCCGCTTTCTCTTCGCTGCTAAACGCATTCATCATTTTCGTATCCACCACTCCCGGCGCCACCCCGTTAACAGTGACGTTGGACGGCGCTACTTCTTTGGAGAGGGCGCGGACGAATTGATTCAGCCCACCCTTTGCCGCGGAATATGCTACTTCAAGCGCTGCCCCCACATCGCCCCAAATGGAGGAAATGGCGACGACGCGGCCGTATTTTCGGCTAATCATAGAGGGCAGAAAATGTTTAACGATGCGCATCGGGGCCGTTACATTCAGCGTAAATAAATCAACCAACTCCCGGTCATCCATGTCTGTAAATAGTCCGTAGTAAGCTTGGCCGTTTACGAGAACAAGGTGGTCAACCGGGTCATGCACACTTGCGAAAAGAACGGCGATGCCTTCATCGGCTTGCAAGTTCGCGCACACTAAATGGGCGCTTGCCCCTTGTTTTTCACAGTATGCACGCACTTTCTCTGCCTCTTTCTCCCCTTGATGGTAGTGCAGATACAGATGTTGCCCGGGAGCAGCGAGCGCCTTTGCAACGGCGGCGCCAATGCCTCCGCTGCTTCCCGTAATCAATGTGGTCGTCATGAACCGGAGCCTTCCACTTTCACGACAGAACTTCTTTCGGAGCGGAAGTGCCGATGCAAAATGTTTTCCAAGTCATCGATGCTCATTTTTTCCAGGGTTGGCACAACTTCAAAAAGGGCATCCCCGTTCATCTCATAGCGAGTGAATTGCGTCGCGATGAACTCGGGGCTGTTCAATTGTTTTAGGAACGTCCCGATTTTCCGTTTTTTGGCGAGCTGCACTTCTTCTTCCCGTAAGCCCTGTTGTTTATAGGCGTCTACCGTTTCTTCCAACAAGGAAACGAGCCGATCGGGATCTTTCGTATCGCCTCCGATGGCGGAAAACCCAAACGAACGCTCCATCGTGAAATCAGCGGAAAAACTATTGTCAATTATGCCTTCTTTATACAATTTTTCATAGGTGCTCGATCCAAGGCCGAACATCACATCCAAGAGAAGTTGCACTCCTAATTCATACGCGAGCCCGGAAAGCGGATATTCCTCGTTGGGCTCTTTAAACCCAAGCAAACATTTCGGCGTTTGCACGTTCATCTCTATTGATTTTTCCCGCTCGAAACTTTCCTCAGGCTCAGATCCATACGTGCGCGCGAGCGTATCCGCTTCCGGAAATGATTTCTTTTCCTGATTGGCTTTGACGAGTTGAAGGGTTTCCTCGGGATCCACAGGGCCGACAACGAACAAAACCATATTGGAAGGATGGTAAAAGGTTTGATAGCACGTATAGAGCAAATCTTTCGTAATGTCATCGATGGACTCTACTGTTCCGGCAATATCGATACGCACCGGATTATTTTTATAAAGCGCGCCGATCAGCCCAAAAAATAAGCGCCAGTCGGCGTCGTCGTTATACATGTTTATTTCCTGGCCGATGATCCCTTTTTCTTTCTCTACCGTTTCCTCGGTAAAATACGGGGTCTGCACAAAGTCCAACAACGTTTCCACATTTTCCTCTACCTTACTCGTGCTAGAAAATAAATAGGCGGTTCTCGTGAAACTGGTGAACGCATTTGTCTGAGCTCCGCGCTTGCTGAACGTGTCAAACGCGTCACCATCTTCATCTTCAAAAAGTTTATGTTCGAGAAAATGGGCGATGCCATCCGGGACGTGCATCATCTGATCACTGTTTATTGGAGTAAACGCTTGGTCGATGGAACCGTAATCGGTCGTGAAAATAGAAAACGTCTTATTGTGGTCGGGTTTTGGCAATACGTACACTTTTAATCCATTGCTCAACGTTTCCATATAGATCGTTTCATCGATTTGCTCGTAATGCTGTTTTTCCATTTAAGCTGTCCCCTCCTCGCCGGTCAACAAGTAGACCGTGTCCAGTTGAATCGTTTTGGCCACGGAAATGACGGTTTCCATATCTACGGTATCGATTTCCCGGAGACGATCGTCCACTGTTCTGTTTGCGCCACTAAGCACATTTTGATAATTCATTTCGATTGCCCCGCGGGCACTGTCCACTTGTTCCAAGATTTGATTTTTAAGCATTTGCTTCGTCGTCGTTAACTCTTCCTCGGTTATTTCCCCGCGCTGCATGGCTTCCAGCTGCTCTTTCATAATCCGGACGGCCTTTTCGTATTGATCGGGCGCAATGCCGGCCATGGCAAAAAGAATCCCTTTATAAGGTTCGTAACGGGAAGCCGCGTAATAAGCGAGGCTTTCTTTTTCCCGGACGTTCACGAACAATTTGGAGTGCGGATAGGCACCCAGTATTCCGTTTGTCACGAGAACGGCCGTGTATTCGCTTGATCCGACTGTGTAAGGGACTCTGAAACCGAGATGTAATTTTGCCTGTTGGATGAATTGTTTTTCCACCACTTCATTCACCTGTGCCGGTGCGTCTTGAATCGTTGGCGTTGTTTCGACAGGGTCCCCCGCTGCAACGTTCTGCCCCGTGGAATGAATGGCGTCGGTAATTTCTTCTTTCGTCCCCGGTCCTGTCACAAACAAATCAAATTGATCACTCTGAAGCATGCGTTCATAAGCCTTTTGGAGCTCCTGATCGGTAATCGCTCCCACTTCTTCGGCGGAACCGAAAGGGTGGAGGCCAAACGGCTCATTCGCGCACATCTCTTCCAGCATACGGATATTCGCATAGCGTGTTTTATCATCTGCAATGTTTCGAATCCGTTGCATGAGCGCCTGCTTTTCTTCTTGAATAATTGCTTCACTAAAGCCGTCTTCCGAGCGGTATGACTTTTGAATGACCGACAACAAAAACGCCAACGCTTTGGGAAGAAGGGGGGATTCGTTTTGTAAATACCGTTCGCTTGCCACCTCCATCACGAAGGTAAGCACGTGGTTTTCCCCTTTTTTTCCTACATCTGCATAGAACGTTGCGCCATATAAATCATCCAGAAAATAACGGATTTTCCTACGGCTTGGGAATGCTTCGGTTCCTGCTTGCAGCACATGCGCGAGAAGCGTGCGCGCAGCTGCCGTCTCGGCCTCCAATGGAGCCTTCACGTGCAGAACGATCGTCGTCGTTTTGAATGTGTCGCTCGGTTGCCAATGAACACGCAAGCCACCGGCATTGAATTGTTCTGCCTCTGCCATTCTATCACCTTTTCTTTAGCCTTAAACGAATGACTTATTTCACATTCGTTAAATCTTCGTTGTCGGGCGGCTGATATAAAACTTCCCGAGGTTTTTTCCCTTCGTACGGCCCAACGACCCCTTGCGCTTCCATCTCGTCAACGAGTCGGGCGGCTCTTGTGTATCCGATGCGAAAACGGCGTTGCAACATGGATACGGACGCGGAATTCATTTGGACGACGAGAGCGACGGCATCGTAATAAAGTTCATCTTCCGGTTCGGCACTTGTTTCCGGCACTTCTTCCGGCATCATCTCTTCCTGATACGCGGCCTTTTGTTGTTCGACAACGTCATTTACGATCGCTTCAACCTCATTATCCGATATGAATGCCCCTTGGATCCGCGTCGATTTGTTTGCACCAACCGGCATGAATAACATATCCCCGCGCCCGAGCAATTTCTCAGCCCCGGCCGCATCTAAAATCGTACGGGAATCTGTTTGGCTGGAAACGCCAAAAGCAATGCGCGATGGGATATTTGCCTTGATTACGCCGGTAATGACATCAACCGACGGACGCTGGGTAGCAATGATCATATGAATGCCCGCTGCTCTTGCCATCTGTGCCAAACGAGTAATCGCGTCTTCTACGTCGCCGGAAGCCACCATCATCAAATCTGCCAATTCGTCGACGATCACGACGATATAAGGTAACTTTTGTTGCTCTTCTTCCTCCCCTTCATTTTGCTTCCGGATCATGTCATTATACGCCTCAATATTTCGAGCGCCACTATGGGAAAAAAGATCATAACGGCGCTCCATTTCCGCGACGACTTTTTTCAATGCCTGTGCTGCTTTTTTCGGCTCGGTAACGACCGGCGTTAACAAATGGGGGATGCCGTTATACACGTTCAACTCCACCATTTTCGGGTCGATCATCATTAGTTTGACTTCGTGGGGCTTCGCTTTCATGAGTATGCTAGTGACAATCCCGTTGATGCAAACACTCTTCCCGCTTCCTGTCGCTCCGGCAACGAGCATATGCGGCATTTTATGAAGGTCGGCCGTCATCGGTTCCCCGGAAATGTCCCGGCCTAAAGCGACGGATAACACATGGGAATTTTGCGCTTTATCCGATTCCAGCACTTCACGCAAGGTAACCATCGAAATATCCTGATTGGGGACTTCTATTCCGACAGCGGCCTTTCCCGGAATCGGCGCTTCAATTCGTATGTCTTTTGCCGCCAGAGCCAAAGCAATGTCATCGGTGAGGCTGACAATTTTGCTCACCTTGACGCCGGTCGCCGGTTGTACTTCGTATTTTGTGACCGCGGGTCCCAAATGGACCTCGTTCACCTGTGCTTGCACTCCGAAACTTTGCAATGTATCTTCCAGTTTTTTCGCATTTGAAGAGACATGGCTGCGGTCATTCGTCTGTTTGTTTTGAACGGGCGCGCTCAATAACTTCAAAGCCGGCAACCGATAATCTTCGTTGGTCGTTCCCGAGGTTAACAGCGGAGCCGTTTCGCTGTCTTCCGTTTTCTTTTCTGCCGACGGCTTTTTCTGTACGTTTGCCGATTTCGTCGGCGTTTCCCGAGTCGCCTGTTCCTGGAAATTATGAATGACCGGGCGATCGTCCTTATTTTCATTGGATTTTTGTGCCCCGCTAGGTTGCGTAGCTTCTTTTCCTGATGCCGTTTGTGTTTTTGCTTCATTAGCGGTTACCTGGGATTTTGCGGCTTTCCCGCTTCCCGATTGGCGGCTTGTACGAAAGTTCCGGATGGATCCGGCAAGCGGGGCGGCAGCAGCTTTTATACGTCCATAGACCCACGTTCCGCTTTCTTTTAATGACTTGCCGCTTAACAAAATAAATCCGATCACGACGAGCAATATAGCGATCACTTGAGTGCCGGGCACATCAACTAAAAATGTTCCTGCCGCGTACCCTACCGCCCCGATCATCCCCCCGCCGAGATCATCGGCTTGTCCGGTCAAATCCATCGTGTAAAGCCGAAATGTGTTCATAATAACCGAACCATCCTGAAAAGGGCCACTGCTTGCCAAATTTTCGAAGAGGCCTAAATGGCTGTAAAGCAGAATGGTGAACATAATCGTATAAACGCCCGCCAAGCGACGGGACCAAAAGCTCACAAAGGCGCGCCGGAAAATAAGCGTAAGGGCAAACGCGTATAAAACGACAGTTAAAAAATGATGCCATTCTCCGGTAAAAAAACGAAAAAGCTGAATGATAATCGTGCCTACCGGACCATAAGTAAACGTGGCGATCACGGCGAGAGCGAGGAGAATCAATCCCGATACTTCAAATTTCAGTTGGCTCGTCCATTCCTGCTGTTTCTTTCTTCTGCGTTTTTTCTTTTTGGCCGCCAAACTATCCCCTCCTTCCTGAACTCCCTTCATGGTATCGTATGTATTTTTAAATTGATGTCACTTCTTGCGCTCAATGGCAACACTTGCCTATTATAACATAGATCCGAAACATTCTTCACGGCTTTTTCATTCTAGAGCTTTTTGCGACACCCCATGGAAAGGTGAAAAGGATGTTGAGCCTATCGTTTTTTGTTGCATCTGCGGACCATTTGGCGCTCGGGATACAGTATGAGTTCACTAAACCCTTTCTTGAGGACTCATTTGGGACCCGGGCAACACATAGGGTCCTCAAAACCGAACCCCTATGACTATTCTGATACTAAGCATTGGTATTCACTTTTCATGCCTGAGTGCTTTTTATGTTTTAAAGTCATGTTTCGATAAAAGGACAGACGCACGGGCTTAAACGATTTTATTATTTTGATTATTCCGTCTTTATTTTGTGAGGTTGGAATTTCCAACCCTGTACCTCTATTCTTCGCTATCCCATCTGCTGCCCGGTTGGTACTCATCTTGTAAATAGTCATTTGGATCCGGGCTTACCAAACGTTGAACAATCCAAGTTCCCTCTTCATTCTTCTGCAATACAACCGTGCCGGATGGAGTGTCTTTATATTTCACTTCCGTGTCGTTTTTTTCTGCCATCACATCTTCGAGAGGGAGGTGTGTGTAGATGGTCATTGTAGCATCTCTCCTTGTTCCGCTTCTTTTTCGCGGATAAGTTCATTCAGTTTGCGAATGGCCGGCCCCACACCCCCGGGGGAATGGATCAATCCATGATCGACGGCATCTTTGCCGATCACATTCGTACCGATATCTCTGGAAAGGTTTCCTTTGGCAAACATTAATTCCCGAAACTTATCATCATCCACATTAGAATGAGTCGTTACAAACTGAATGATGCGTTCCTGCATTTCCTCGATATATTCAAATGTTTGCGGCACACCGACGACCATTCCGTTTAAACGGATGGGATGGATGGTCATGGTTGCTGTTTCGGCAATAAAGGAGTAATCACCCGCGACCGCGATGGGAACACCGATGGAATGCCCGCCACCGAGCACGATTGTTACCGAAGGCTTATCCATGCTCGCCACCATCTCCGCGATCGCCAAACCTGCTTCCACGTCACCGCCGACGGTATTTAGCACGAGCAAAAGTCCCTTGATGTTTGGATTTTGCTCAATCGCAACCAACTGGGGAATAATATGCTCGTACTTCGTCGTTTTGTTTTGCGGCGGCAATTGCATATGCCCCTCAATTTGTCCGATTACCGTGATCACATGAACATCCGAGTTGGCTTTTGGAACGTTCGTTTGCCCTAGCGCCTGAATTTTGTCCACGAGCCCTTGCGCAGTTTCATCGGACTGTTTATTCGGTTGCTCGTTCGGTTGGTTTGGTTCTTGTTGTTCTGCCATATTTCCTGCCTCCTTATGCCTTTTTATTATTGGAGAGTATTTGCTTATTCATGCATAAGGCCTGAAATTGGATCGCATACATTTTCCAAAACCTAGGGACGCTCATCCAGACAAAGAAATGCTACATTCATATCATGTCTGTATATTCAATAGAAGGAGGGGATTCGAATGTGTTGCCATCATAGAGGAAGCAACGAGCATAATCATGGGAAAAACAACCACGATAATAAAAACCGCAATCACCTTGATAACGATAATATCCTAAAAGATAAGAACTACAATGTTAGCCATTCAGAAGTTAAAGGCAGCGGGAACGCTTATGTAAATGTAAACGTGGATTCGGAGGCTGACGAGGGAAAACACGGGAAAAGATGTTAATCGCGGGAACAAGAGAGAGGTATGCGAGGTGCTATTGTTTTAGCACCTCTGTATCTTTCTCGATCAAGGGGGGGATAAATCGTGTATAGACGAAGTGACGTTATCCCACAGGTGGAGTCCAATTCGTTGGTGAACGACAGCGGAAACTCGGATGTTGATGTAACGGTTAACGTTGAGACAACCGCCCTCGCTTATGCGCTTGCCTGCTTTTATTATGCCGACGGCCGATTGGATAAAAAACAATACGAAACGATGCTTGGGGAAATGGACCGCCAATTTGAAAAACGAGGACTTAGGACATCACGACCTGCCGAAGATACGACTCCTCACCCCAGGCCATTTTGGCTTCTATAAATAAAGCTTGCTCCTTCATGGGAGCAAGCTTTTCTCCGATTCGAAGTGGCTTCTATTCACACTTCCATTATAATCGGCAAAATCATCGGCCTCCGTTTCGTTTTATCAAAAAGATAACGGCTGAGAACGTCGCGAATATTGCTTTTCAGGGATGACCACTCGTTTACGTTGTCATCCATACACTCGCGTAACGTTTCGGCCACCTTTTGTTTGGCTTCATCCAGCAACTCTTCGGATTCACGAACATAAACGAATCCGCGGGAAATGATGTCAGGACCCGAAACGAAAGCATTGGTTTTTTTATTCAATGTGACTACGACAACAAGAATGCCATCCTTGGATAACAAACGCCGGTCTCTCAATACGATATTTCCCACATCGCCGATGCCGAGTCCGTCGACGAGTACATTTCCGGCTTGGACTTTCGTGCTTTTCGTCGCATTTTTTTCTTCAAGCTGCAACACTTCTCCGTTTTGCAGCAAATGGATTCGTTCGGGATGGACACCGGCCGTCTTCGCCAAATTCCCGTGGGCGATTTGCATTCGGTATTCCCCTTGAATCGGGATAAAATGGCGCGGTTTCATGAGATTGAGCATGAGCATAAGTTCTTCCTGGCTGGCATGTCCGGATACATTCACATTTTTATCGGAGTGAACGACTTCGGCTCCGACTCTGTAAAGAAAATCCACGACTCTTCCAATTGATTTTTCCTTTCCCGGGGTCGGGCTTGCCGAAATCACGACGGTATCCTTCGGCATAATCGAAAGCTGACGGTCGGTTCCTTTCGCCATGCGATGCAACCCGGAGGTAGGCTCTCCTTGGCTACCCGAGGAAAGGATCGCGATATTTTCCCCGTTGTGTTTGGACAATTCATCGACGTTGACCATCAATTGTTTGGGGACTCGCAAATAACCGAGCCGCTTGGAAATTTGGATGTTTTTCTTCATCGACTCACCGACCACCGCAACTTTTCGGTTCGTTTCCATGGCTGCATCAATGACTTGTTGGATGCGGTAAATATTCGATGCATACGTACTGACGATCACTCGACCCGGCGCTTCTCGAAACACGGCCTTGATTCCCGGCTCCGTTGCTTTTTCCGAAGGCGTTGAACCGGGGATTTCCGCGTTTGTGCTATCGGACAGTAAACAAAGGACGCCTTTTTTTCCATACTGTGTCATTTTACCGATGTCGGCAAATTTGTGATCTGCAGGGGTCTGGTCAAATTTAAAATCACCGGTGTACACGACATACCCTTGCGGCGTTTCAATGGCAACACCGACACAATCGGGAATGCTGTGGCTCACCCTGAAAAATTCAGCTTTCACATTCCCGATTTTCACTTTATCGCCCGAAGAAACCGTTTTTAAATCCGTCTTCTTTAGCAAATGCTGGGCTTTCAGCTCCCCTTCAATAAGGCCGAGGGTTAGTTTTGTTCCGTATACGGGCACTTGGAGTTTTCGTAAAACATAAGGCAAAGCGCCGCAATGATCTTCGTGCCCGTGGGAGAGTATAATTCCTTTCACACGATCACTATTTTGGACGAGATAGGATATATCGGCAATAACAACGTCGACGCCGAGCATATCATCTTCCGGGATCATTTGACCCGCGTCCAAAACGATGATTTCGTCGTTCACTTCCACTACATACATATTTTTGCCTGTTTCACCTAGTCCGCCCAAGGCAAAAACACGTACTTTATTTGTCTCTTCTTGCTTCGGCAATATCAGTTCCTCCTAATTAATATGTTGACCATCGTTGTCCGTCAAAACGATGTGCTTGCTTGGTTACTCATTCTGGATGCCGGATATGGGGGGAAGTAGCTCCGTTTATTCTTCCCACTTATTCTCCGCGTTCACAGCTTGATGTACCCGAACGAATGAACTGCTAGTTAGTATACCTTAATTGCCGACATCAAGACAAGCGGAATGACTGTGTTTTTTTACATAAGCTTGAACGAAATTAAAAAAGAAGAGGCATTAAAAACCTCTTCTCCCGCGACGTTTCCTATTCGAAAGTTATCGTTCACTGGCTTTCGGCTAAGTTGAACACGCCATGTAGCGCGTTAATGGCCCCGTTCATCTCTTCTTCACGGACGAGCACCCAAATGGTCGTATGGGAATCCGTTGCTTGCAGGATATCAATCCCCGCTTCATAAAGCGCGCTCGTAATCCGCGACACGACTCCGGGAACGCCGGTCATTCCGGCTCCGACCGCTGAAACCTTGGCACATCCTTGCAATAACCTAGCGGGATAGTTCAGCGCATGAAGCTTTTGTTCCACGCGTTTGCTTTTTTCATCCGGAACGGTAAATACCACCGATGTTGGATCAATATTGATAAAATCGACACTAATCCCTTCCGCTGCCATGCGCGCAAAGATCGTCGAAGCCGCCTGCATATCCTCCTGCCGCTTTGGCACAATCACTTGCGTAATCCCGCGCACATACGTAATACCGGTTATGAGGCTTTCCCTAATATCGCTGCCCGGGGCATGTGTATGAGCAGAAGAAACGAGCGTCCCGCCATTGGAATCGGAAGCGAGTGAGCGAATACGAATCGGGACTTTTGCGTGCATGGCGATTTCCACGGCTCTTGGATGGATCACCTTCGCTCCTTGATGAGCCAAATTGGAGACTTCCGTATACGTCAACGTCTTCATTGGCCGCGCATCCCCTACGATTCTCGGATCAGCGGTCATAATGCCGTCAACGTCGGTGAAAATATCCACGGATTCTGCCTGCAAAGCTGCACCGAGCGCAGTTGCGGAAGTGTCGCTCCCGCCACGCCCCAACGTTGTCGTTTCCCCGCTTGCCGATTCTCCCTGAAAACCGGCAACGACAACGACATCCACCTCTTCCAAACGCTTGAGCAAATGACGTGTATCCATTTCTGTTATACGGGCGCTTCCAAAGTCTTCTGTCGTGCGAAATCCGGCCTGTTTGCCAGTAAGTGCCGAGGCCTTCAAGCCCTCGGAAATCAAAAGGTTCGTAAAGACTACAGAGGAAATCACTTCGCCGGTAGACTGCAACATGTCACGTTCGCGTTTTGGCAACGCTTTGTCTCCTTCGGATATTAAGTTTAGCAACGTATCCGTGGCATAGGGGTCATTCATGCGACCCATTGCGGAGACGACCACGACGACTTTGTACCCGGACTGCACCGCGCTTTTGGCGTGGCCGGCAGCTTTTTGGCGCAACGTTTCCGATTGGACGGATGTTCCGCCATATTTTTGCACCGTAATTCTCATAGGCCGATAATTCCTAATTTGACGAGACTTTCCGCAATCTGCACCGAGTTGTACGCTGCTCCTTTTAACAAGTTATCGGAAACGACCCAAAGGTGATAGCCATTTTCCGCATCAAGATCTTGGCGCACACGTCCGACAAAAACATCCGGAAGCCCCTTTGCTTCGGTGGCAAGCGGGTACGTCTGCGTGGCCGGGTCATCTTGCAAGGTGATCCCCGCGCCTTCCGCGAGCACCCCTTGCACATCTTTTGCCGTCGCGCCACCCTTTTCCGTTTCCACATACACGGATTCCGAGTGGCCGGTTTCCACAGGCAAACGCACACACGTTGCCGATACGGCGAGAGACGAGTCGCGGAGAATTTTTTTCGTCTCGTTGACCATTTTCATTTCTTCAAACGTATACCCGTTATCTTGGAAAACATCGATTTGAGGAAGCGCGTTAAACGCGATTTGATAATGCTTTTTATCTTTGGAAACCGGAAGCAACTCCGGGGAAATGTCTTCCTCATTTAAAATTTGCTGTGTTTGCTCATACATTTCATCGACAGCGCCTAATCCTGCGCCTGAAACGGCTTGATAGGTGGAGACAATGACTTTTTTCAAGCCATAAGCTTTTTTGATCGGCTCAAGTGCCACGACCATTTGGATCGTGGAACAGTTTGGATTGGCGATAATGCCTTGGTGCTTGTGAAGATCGTCCTCGTTCACTTCAGGGACGACGAGCGGCACTTCTTCATCCTGGCGATAAGCGCTCGTATTGTCGATCACGACCGCTCCCCGTTTCACTGCCTCCGGTGCCAATTTTTTCGAAACGGCCCCCCCGGCGGAAAAAAGCGCGATGTCTACCCCTTCGAATTGTTCGGGGGTGGCTTCTTCAACCGTAAGCGTTTCTCCGTTGAATTCAATTTTCTTCCCGGCTGAACGCGGGGATGATAACAGTTTCAGCGAGCGAATCGGAAATGATTTGTCGACGAGCGTTTTCAACATCTGTTGCCCAACTGCTCCCGTTGCTCCAACCAGAGCTACGTTAAATGTTTGATTTTTCGTCATTCTTTAGGTACCTCCTCGGTCGATTGCTACATTTAATCCTCTTTTCTTAAAATAAAAGAATATCGGCATTTTGGCAACAGCTGTGAGCGATTAATCATTGAACTTTTCTATGAAAAGCGGTTGATATTGTTCACCACGTATCGCTGCTTCAATGGTTTGCGGTATATCTTCCATTCTCGCCACCAGAGAAGTCGGTTTTTTATACGGGTTATCCTGGCCGAGCGGAACAAAGTACACATGATGCATTTGCAGCAATGTTGCCAAATTACTGGCATTTAACCCAAGCGCATCGTTTGTGGAAATGGCCAAAACGACAGGGGAACTGTTTCTCAATGTTGCTTTCGCCGCCATTAATACCGGGGAGTCGGTTTGCGCGTTGGCAAACTTGCTCATGGAACTTCCGGTCATGGGCGCGATTAACATGGCATCAAGCGGCGTCTTCGGACCGTAGGGTTCTGCTTTCGGGATGGAGTTCACCACTTCACGGCCGGCCGCCTTTTCGATCGAATCCAACCAATGATTCGGCGTACCAAATTTTGTCTCCGTTGTTTGCACCGTATGACTGACAAAAGGAATTACTTCCGCTCCTTCGTCTTTCAGGCCATTGATCATCGGGATCACTTCTTCCAACGTGCAATGGGACCCTGTCAAGCCAAATCCGATCCGTTTATCGTCGAGCATCATTTTTATCATCCTTTCTTATTATTCTCCGATTTCAATATTGCCAACGTCACGATGGCGAGGATCTCTCCAGCCGTTTCAGGAGCCACTTTTCCCGGCAAACCCGGCGCTTCTTGCGCTTGTAACCCGAGTTGGCCGGCAGTTTCCATATCAATGCCTCCGGGACGACTTGCGATGTCAAGGATATAGCAACTTTCCTTCACATAAGGCAATGTATCTTTTGCAAGCACGGGCGCAGGGATGGTATTGATGCAAATATCGGCACAAGCAAGTTCCGCATGCATCATGCATAGGCTTTTCACGCGATGGCCTGCCTGGTAGGCCCTTGCCTTTTCCTTATCATCATCCGTCACGACGGTTACTTTTGCTCCAACGGATTGAAAAAGATCGGCAATCGTCACGCCACAACGGCCAAAACCGAGGTTAACCACAGTTGCGTTGTGAATGGTGGCCGATGTGTGCTGCATCGCCAGCATCAATGCCCCTTCCGCTGTCGGAACGGAATTGTAGACAGCGACATCGTCCCTTTCCATCCAACAGACGAGGTTTTCACCCAAATTATTTAAGAATTCCGTCCTGATGCCGGTGAAAATAATGCAGTTTTTTGGTTTTTTTGCAAGCATTTCGCGTGTGACGATAAGCGGTTCCGGTGCATATTGCGCCTCTACCTCTCCGTCCGTGTTCACACCACTGACGGGGAAAAGGATGGCGCTTAATTGCCCCCAATGAATGTCTGATAATGTATGGACAGTAACATTGGCATCCGCGAAGGAAAGCTGGTCAAATCCGACCACCGAAATATGGTCAACGCTTTTTTTTAGTCGATGCACGAGTTCAACTTGGCGACGATCTCCTCCGATGACTGCAACATGTTCGATGATCTCCACCTCCTTTTGACCACTGCCCTATAGATTATGAGCAGGTGCACAGTTCCGTGAGGTTTTTCATCATTTCACCAACGGCTTATCAGAGGAAGTACATTTCGTGGAATTGCCCTTACGATATTGCGAAAATACGTGCTTTCCGGAAAAAAGGTGTAACTTGCATTCAATGCGCAACATTTATGTCCGACAAAGAGAGAAAATGGATATGTGCCGGTTGCGGCCACGAGGGAGATAACGAAACAACCATTCTGCGAAGTGCAAAGGAATATCAATTTCTATTCCTGGATAGAAATTGACAGGATTAATGGTTCCAAGAAAAAATAAGAAGAGCCCTATCAACACATTTCAGGCACCTTAGTCAAGGGAGTGGTGCCTATTATGTTCAGTTACGATCAGCGTTGCTTCGTGTTGATTTTTACCGCTGACCGGATACCAATGACACGATTAGTGACCCTTTAATCGGTTAGCCCCCGCTGTTCGGGTGTTAATTGTATGATTAGTGACCCTTCGAGCGTGTTTTTTGCCTCTGTTCGGGTGCTAATGACTCGGTTAGTGACCCTTTAACCTGGTTTTCACTGCTGTTCGGGTCCTAACCCGCAATTGTATGCCCTCCGTTCGAGCGGCAAAACCGCCGGCGCGTACGCCCGAAATGCTCGCAACCAAGTACCCATTACAGCACCTAAGAAATTTCACCAAGCTTTTATGGCAAAAAGCCTTAGTTGCACTTATGTAGGTAAGAAAGTTTATACTTTTTTACCTACCAAAAAAGACCCCAGCAGGGGTCTCTCAAACCGAACGATTGACGATAATCATATCTTCACCAATCGTATGAATATGATGCCAGCGAATCTCGAGCGTTTCTTCATTTTTTCGGAATGGACTCCATCTCGTTGTCGGAAACAAGAAAGCTTCAATTTCACCGGTCGAAGCATTGACGCGGGCATCTAAACGCCCGGGAACACCAAGGCGTTCGCCTTGTTCAAAGTCAACGATTTCTTTGGCGCTCATTTCGCTTAATCGCATACGATCCCCCTTGTTAGGTGATAACGGTGGCCGCACAAGCCGCTTTCTGTAAAAATCTATGCCAACGGCGACAATTTAGAACGACCTTTCGGTAATTTTCCGTCCGGGCTTATGATCGAGAGGGCGTAATCTTTCTCATAAAGGTTTCGGGCAACTTTTTGAATTTCTCCGCTTGTCACGGCATCTATGCGTTCGGTTACCGTATCAAGCGAAGGGTGCCTCCCAAGGCTTAACTCATTTTTTCCGTTTCGGCTCATACGGCTGCTCGTGCTTTCCAATCCCAAGACCATGCTGCCTTGAACTTGCGATTTAACATCCTCCAGATCTTTGCCATCCACCTGTTCGTTTGCAAAGCGCTCAACCATCGATAAAACCGCCTCTAAAACTTCGTCTACATGCGTGGGAGCAGTTCCCGCGTAAACCGTCAACATCCCTCCGTCACGATACGTTACATGATCGGAGAACACCGCGTACGCAAGCCCCCGTTGCTCCCGGATGTCCTGGAACAAGCGGCTGCTCATGCTCCCTCCCAATAATTGATTGAATAAGACCATTGCATAAAGTTCATCATCACAGACCGGAATCCCGCTAAAACCAAGGCACAGATGGGCCTGCTCGATCCTTTTTGACCGTGCTTGCTTTTTGTTAAGCAACACAGGCGGTGTTTCGGAAACCGAGGGAGCCATGGTCGCCGAGAACCCGGAAAATTGAGATTTTGCAAAGGATAACAATTCATTATCTATTTTTCCCGCCATCGATAAGACAACGTTATCAGGCCGGTAATGAGTATGAATAAAATCATATAATTGGTCACGGCTAAACGTGGGAACCGTTTTTTCCGTACCGAGAATTGGTCGCCCCAATGGATGGTCTCCGTAAGCGACGGCGTCGAGGTCATCATGCACAACATCATCGGCTGTATCCTCGACCATGCGGATTTCTTCAAGAACGACATTTCGTTCTTTTGCCAATTCATCTTCATCAAAAACAGAGTTAAAAAACATGTCACTTAAAATATCCAAGGCTTCTTTCCCGTGTTTATCCATCACTTTTGCATAAAAACATGTATATTCTTTCGCCGTAAAAGCATTGACATCCCCGCCAATACGGTCAAAGCTTTCTGCAATCTCGGTTGCCGACCGTTTTTTTGTTCCCTTAAACAACATATGTTCAAGAAAATGGGACATGCCGTTTTCTTCTTCCTTTTCATCCCGCGATCCTGTGTAAATCCAAATGCCGATGGAAAGCGAACGGACATGTTCCATCGGTTCATAAACGAGGCGCAGCCCGTTTGGCAAATTCATTCGTTGAACAATAGCTCATCGTCCTCCTCTTCCTCTGATGGTCTTTGTGGTCCGCTCACCCGATTTTCGCTCATGACCGAAGAGATCGTACCTATCTCCAAATCCTGATCCCGAATCTGCTCAATCATCGCGCCGATGCCTTCGGCTGTCGGTTCTGTCGGGTGCATAAGGACGGTCGCTCCCGGGTGTATTTGATTCGTTACTCGTTCCACCATAGCATCCGGATCGGGATTTTGCCAATCAATCGTATCGACGGTCCATAGCACAGTATACATGCCCAGTTCGTGGGCGATTTCCACCACTTCATTCCTGAAACTTCCCGACGGTGGCGTAAACCATTGCGGATGTTCATTTAACGTTGCTTCAATCACTTCATTCGTCTCTTCCAATTCATTTCTTATTTCTTCCGAGGATAAAGAAGCCATATCACGATGGGAATACGCATGATTGCCTATTTCATGGCCTTCTTCCTTAATCATGCGGGCGATCCTGGGGTAGTCTCGTACCCACGATCCATCCAGAAAAAACGTTGCCTGTACATCCTGTTCGTTTAACTCGTTCAAAATGGTCGGAAGATGCTCGTTCCCCCAGGCAACATTTATAACAAAACCAACCATCGGCTTGTTCGGGTTTGCTTTATAAAATGGTGTTGGTGGCAAATCTTCATAAGACACTTCAGGGACCGTATCACGAAAAACAAGAAGTTCTTCGGCGTAACGGTCATGTTCTTTCATGTTTTCATATGACTCCGAAACATCAATCGTACGACCGTTATAACCGGGAATTCCTTTCCAAACGTCATCAATGAAAGCATCAATGGGAGGTTCATTGAACGCCTCTTCCGCCTCTTGAATCTGCTGGCGAATGTCTTCTGCGCTTTCTTCGGTCTGCAACTCTTCTGCTTCTTCTGTCCATGTATCGACGGTATCCTCCGATGTATGTGGAAGCTGCCAAGCGGTAAAGCCTACAATGACAACGAGAAGGCCTATGAACAGTTGCAAAAACCTCGTTTTAAACATCATTTCGCTCACCCCTCGTCCCATTTTATGCGAGAGTTAAAGCGTTATGTTATGTGATGGACGTCAATGTAATGCAAAAACAGGTCAACATAAACTCAATGGTTATAATATATGAGTAGATGGGATAATGACAACTAGCTAGCGGGGGAAAAACATGGGGACTCCTGTGGGAAAGCGTAGTGTTTTTCCGCAGCGGTTGCCCGAGCAAAAAAACAGTAAAAAAACTTGGTTGTTCGACCAAGTTTCTCTTGCTGATCAATTATTCTTCGTTTAGCAACACTTTTCGGGATAGATTTACGCGCCCTTGATTATCGATTTCCGTGACTTTCACGTTAATCGTGTCCCCGATCTTTACAACATCTTCTACTTTGTTCACACGCTCTTTCGCCAGTTGGGAAATGTGGACGAGTCCGTCCCTTCCTTTGAACAATTCCACGAATGCCCCGAATTTCTCAATGCGTTTCACTTTGCCTTCGTAGGTTTGCCCGACTTCAACTTCGCGGACGATATCTTCGATCGTCTTTTTCGCTTTTTCGTTCGCGCTTGCATCCGTTGAAGAAATATAGACGGTGCCGTCTTGTTCAATATCAATTTTCACGCCTGTATCTTCGATAATCTGATTAATCATTTTCCCGCTCGGTCCGATCACATCGCGAATTTTGTCCGGCTTAATATGCATCGTGAGAATTTTCGGTGCGTAAGCGGACAATTCCGGCCGTGATGTGCTGATCACATCGAGCATGCTTTTTAACACTTGCATACGGGCATTACGGGCTTGATCCAAGGCTTCTTTCAACACTTCACGAGTGATTCCTTCGATCTTAATGTCCATTTGCAAAGCGGTTATCCCTTCGGAGGTTCCGGCCACTTTAAAGTCCATGTCCCCGAGAGCGTCTTCCATTCCTTGGATATCGGTTAACACGGTTACGTCCTCATCTTCTTTGACAAGCCCCATGGCAATTCCGGCAACCGGTGATTTGATTGGAACACCGGCATCCATCATCGCGAGTGTACTCGCGCAAATGCTGGCCTGTGATGAGGAACCGTTGGATTCCAACACTTCGGAAACGAGTCGGATCGTATACGGAAACGCGTCCTCATCGGGAATCACTCTTTCCAATGCCCGCTCGCCAAGCGCGCCGTGTCCGATTTCCCGGCGTCCGGGTGCTCGCATCGGGCCTGTTTCCCCCACGCTAAAGGGCGGAAAATTGTAATGGTGCATAAACCGTTTCGATTCTTCCTCGCCGAGACCATCGATGATTTGTACGTCTCCGAGGGCACCCAACGTACAAACGCTGAGAGCTTGTGTTTGCCCGCGCGTGAATAATCCCGATCCGTGAGTACGTGGCAAAAGCTGAACTTCGGAAGAAAGATCCCGAATGTCTTCCCGGCCTCGTCCATCGGGGCGAATATTTTCTTTCGTAATCAAACGGCGAAATTCGTTTTTGAGAAGGCTTTGCAAAATTTCCTTTACATCTTCATGATAGTCGTCGTCAAAGTTGGCGAGGATGGATGCTTCCACCTCTTTAATGGCAACATCACGGGCATGTTTTTCTTTGACGAGCACAGCTTCTTTCAATTGTCCCTCCGCTTGATGCCGGACGTCTGTTTCCAAATCAACATCCGGTTGTTTCAACGTCACTTCCATCTTCTCTTTGCCTATTTTAGCGACGATTTCTTCTTGAAAAGCGACAATTCTTTTAATTTCCTCATGGGCAAATAAAATGGCTTCCAACATCTTTTCTTCGGCTACTTCGTTTGCACCCGCTTCAACCATGTTAATGGCTTCTTTCGTTCCCGCTACCGTTAATTCCATTTCGCTTAATTCCGCTTGCGCGCTTGTCGGGTTAACGACGAACTCCCCGTCCACAAGACCAATATCCACGCCGGCGACAGGGCCTGCAAACGGTAGATCCGATACCGAAAGTGCCAAGGAAGACCCAACCATTGCCGCCATTTCCGGAGATGCGTCCTGATCCACGCTCATCACCGTACTGATCACTTGGAGATCATTTCGGAAACCATCGGGGAACAACGGACGAATCGGTCGGTCGATAAGCCTACTCGTTAATGTAGCGGCTTCCGATGGCCTTCCTTCCCGTTTAATAAATCCGCCGGGAATTTTTCCGGCTGCATACAAACGCTCTTCATAATTCACCGTTAATGGGAAGAATGGCAAGTCTTTTGGTTCTTTCGAGCCGGTCGCGGTGGTGAGCACGACACTATCGCCATACTTTACAAGTACCGCGCCATTCGCCTGTTTGGCAAGTTTGCCAATTTCAAAAGACATCGTGCGGCCGCCGACATCAAGGGAAAATATTTGTTGTTCTTCTTCCATGTATATACCTCCTTTTTTGTCTTTTCGCGAATACATTTTCTATATACTCTTTGAAAAAAAAGCGGGATCAACCCCCCGCTTTTTGTTTTATCCCATCCTAGCAACGGCGGGGAGCGCTGATAGCAACGAGTGCCTCCGGGGAAGAAACCTCCTCCCCTTACAGCCTCTGTTTATCGACGTAGTCCCAGCTTGCGGATAATATCACGATACCTTGTAATATCTTTGTTTCGCAGATACGTGAGCAAGTTTCGGCGCTTCCCGACCATTTTGAGCAAACCGCGACGTGAATGGTGATCTTTGTTATGGGTGCGCAAATGCTCGTTCAATTCGACGATTTGTTCCGTAAGGATAGCGATTTGAACTTCCGGAGATCCGGTATCCGAATCGTGCACTTTATACGTATCGACAAGTTCTTGTTTACGTGCTTGACTAATAGCCATCCTTTCCACCTCCTTTTTATTTCTCCATTTCCCTCGCTTACCGCCGGTGGCGCGTGTAAGCCAAGCAAATGGCAGTAATGGCCCGGGAAACAGACCACATCGAATACAATACATTTTTTTTTACGAGAATGCAAGTGTTCGTTCGATTTTTCTTTTCATAGACCGGGGATTATTTCGAAATAACGATAAGCCGCGCGCTTGTCAGTTTCCATTTGGGTGACCAGTGCGTCTGTGGAATCGAATTTTATTTCAGGGCGGAGCATCGTTAACCATTTCATCTGTACGCGTTTCCCGTAAATCGTTTCATGAAAAGAAAGAAGATGGGCTTCGATCAGTGGCTCCGGTTGCCGGTCATGAAACGTCGGACGGTACCCGAAACTGCATACAGCCGGGTAATCCGTTCCATCGATTTGCACATACGCGCAGAACACTCCGATTGGCGGCAATACATAGGTATCATCGAGCGCTATGTTCGCGGTCGGGAACCCCATCTCCCGTCCGCGCTTATCTCCTTCCACGACTACCCCATACACCGTATGGGGGCGTTTCAGTAAATAGCTTGCTTGCTCCAATTCCCCGGATTCTATATGTTGACGAATACGGGTGGAGCTTACTTTTTCTCCTTCTCTCTCCCATTTTGTAACAGCTGTCGTCGCAAATTTTCCATGGGCATGGGAAGGTAATGTTTCCATGTTGCCTTTCCCGTATTGACCATAAGAAAAATCAAAACCGGCAACGGCATGAACGACATGAAGCGGAAGGATATAACCATCAACAAATTGCTGGGGCGAAAGAGAGGAGAGTGTTTTGTCGAAAGTGACGACAATGAGCCGATGAACACCCAATTCACGTATGCGCGATTCTTTTACCGGCAAAGGGGTTAATTCGGGATAATCAGTCCCTTCATAATCCTTGGAAAGAACCGTGCGCGGGTGAGGATGAAACGTTAATACAGCAGCCTCGACGTCTCTTTTTTCCGCTTCTGCAATTGCAGTCCGAATCACTTTTTGATGCCCTTCGTGAACCCCATCGAAATATCCAAGCGCTAGCACGATGGGAGGGCGTGATTCGCGTTCGTCAGCTGTTAATTCCGCCTGTAAATATTCCACTTCCATATCTTCGGCCTCCTCATACTGGAGGTGAAAGGTGAGAGGTCTCACCTCTCACCTCCCACATCTATCTCCCCACATCCACTTCCATCATTACATCCGGTTTGATCATGCCTTGTTTGCGAGGATGCGGTTTGTAAATCGCAAGGGTTTGGCGTTCTTTTGTAAACACGATCCGCTTCGATCGCGGATAATCATTTGCCGGCAGAACAGCGCCGTTTTTGATTTTTTGTAATTCCCGGTCGCTGACTTCGTAGTGAGGGTAATCCCGGAGTACATATTCAACGGGCAACAGGGATTCCTCGGCACGTCCATTTTGCGAGCGCTCGTCCATTTCCGGAATGCTCACGCACGCGTTTTGCCCGATGCCTGCACTCATCGTTCTTTTTAGCAGCGATAAATGGCCGGGATACCCGAGGCGTCTTCCAACTTCTACCGCGAGCGTTCGTACGTAGGTCCCTTTCGAACAAATAACCGAAAAAGGGATCAAAAGATGATCCCGGTCCGGTGACCACATTTCATTCCCGGTCTGGTCAAATGCATAAACCGTAACCGAGCGGACCGGGCGTTCAACAGTTTCTCCCGCTCGCGCATACTCATAGAGTCGTTTGCCTTTGACCTTTACCGCCGAATACATCGGAGGGACTTGCCGTATCTCCCCAAGCAATGATGCGAATGTTTGTTCCAATTCCTCATCCGTAATCGCTTCGCTCACCTTTTTGCGCTCGATCACCTCTCCCGCCGCATCTTCCGTCGTTGTCGCGCTTCCCAATGCAATCTTGCCTTCATACGCCTTCGTGCCTTCCATTAAGATAGGTACGAGTTTGGTCGCCCGTCCGACACAAAGAGGGAGAACGCCCGTGACATCCGGATCGAGCGTCCCCGTATGTCCGACTTCGCGCGTTTTGAACCAGCGGCGGGCGCGCAACACACAATCATGTGAAGTCATCCCGGCCGGTTTTTCCAACGGCAAAATGCCACTAACATTCATTGTTTTTTCCCTCTAATCTTCCTTTTTCAGATCATTGATCAGTTTTTCAATCCGATTGCCGTAAGCAATCGATTCATCAAAATCAAACTCAATATCCGGGGTTTTGCGAAGGTTAATGCGCTTGCCGATTTCCGAGCGAATGAATCCTTTCGCTTGGCGGAGCGCCTTCAATGTTTCCTCTTTGTCTTCGGATTCCCCCATCACGGTAACATATACCGTGGCTTGCTGAAGATCCCCGGTTACGTCAACGCCTGTGACGGTGACAAACTCCACGCGGGGGTCTTTCACTTCCCGCATGAGGATATCGCTCAGTTCTTTCTTCATTTGTTCACCGACCCGTTGGGCACGCATTTGACTCATCGTAAACACTCCTTCTATCACTACAGCCATTCATACTGAACCGAATGGCATTCCAATCCTGCGCTGCCGTCGATCATCTTAAGGGCATGCTCGAGCTCTTTCTCAATCACCTTGCGGGTCTTATTAATACAGCAAACAGAAAGGGATGTACGCTGCCATACATCTTGATGGTCCATTTCCGAAATGGAGACATTTAAACGGCGCACCCGGGTAATAAGACTTTGCAAGATTGAGCGTTTTTCTTTTAAGGAATAGCAATCCGGCAAGAAGCATTCACAATGGACGACGCCGATCATGTGCGCGGAACTTCTTCCATTACATAAGCTTCCATCGTGTCTCCTTCTTTCAAGTCGTTAAAATTCTCCAACGTAATGCCGCATTCATAATTGTTGCTGACTTCCCGAACATCATCCTTAAACCGCTTGAGTGCCGAAATTTTTCCGTCAAAAATAACGACACCGTCCCGAAGCACGCGCACGTTTGAATCCCTCGTAACCTTGCCGTCGGTGACATAACTTCCGGCAATTGTTCCGATTCGCGACACTTTAAACAGTTGGCGGACCTCTACATGTCCGATTACTTTTTCTTCATATTCCGGATCGAGAAGCCCTTTCATGGCAGCTTCAATTTCCTCGATGGCGTCATAAATGACTCGGTAGAGACGCACGTCAACGTCTTCTACTTCCGCTGTCCGTTTTGCGTTCGCACCGGGGCGAACATTGAAGCCGATAATAACCGCGTTGGATGCGGAGGCAAGAATGACATCCGATTCCGTTACCGCTCCGACGCCCGTATGAATAATATTAACCTTTGCGCCGGCAACATCAATTTTCTCAAGAGATCCGCGCACGGCTTCTACGGAACCTTGTACATCCGCTTTAACGATGATGTTGATTTCTTTAATTTCGCCTTCTTGAAGTTGGTTATACAAATCATCAAGGCTGACACGGGACGTTTGACGCCGCTGCGCTTCCTTCGCTCGGACCGCACGCCCCTCGCCGATTTGTTTTGCCTTCTTCTCATCGGCAAATACGAGAAATTGATCGCCGGCTTGAGGTACGTCGTTCAAACCGGTAATCTCCACCGGTGTCGACGGTCCGGCAGTTTTTACACGTCGACCGACATCATTCATCATCGCCCGAATACGACCGTGCGTATACCCGACAACGATAGGGTCACCGACGTTCATCGTTCCCCCTTGCACGAGCAATGTTGCAACCGGCCCCCGTCCTTTATCAAGCTCCGCTTCAACAACCGTTCCTTGTGCTCGTTTTTCCGGATTGGCTTTTAACTCTTCCACTTCCGCGACGAGCAAGATCATTTCGAGGAGCTCATCGATGCCTTCGCCTTTCACGGCCGAAACGTTAACAAAGATCGTCTCCCCGCCCCATGCTTCCGGGACGAGCTCATATTCCGTTAATTCTTGCATGACACGATCGGGATTCGCATTTTCTTTATCCATTTTGTTTACGGCTACGATAATGGGCACTTCCGCTGCTTTTGCATGGTTCAATGCCTCCACCGTTTGCGGCATGACCCCATCATCAGCAGCGACGACGAGAATGGTGATGTCGGTCGCCTGCGCGCCGCGGGCACGCATCGTCGTGAATGCCGCGTGGCCGGGAGTATCAAGAAAGGTAACCCTTTTTCCCCCTTCTTCCACTTGATAAGCACCGATGTGTTGGGTAATGCCGCCGGCTTCCGTATCGGTGACCTTCGTCTTGCGGATACCATCTAGCAAGGTGGTTTTCCCGTGGTCCACGTGTCCCATGATTGTAACGACCGGAGCTCTTTCTTCGAGGTTCGCGGGGTCGTCCTCTTCCTCATAACGTTCAATATCCAGCGGATCGACGATTTCTTCTTCTTCCACTTTCACGCCATAATCATCGGCAATCAACTCGATGGAGGCTTTGTCAAGGGCTTCGTTTTTCGTCGCCATGACGCCTAAGCCCATGAGCTTTTTGATGAGTTCGGACGTTTCTTTGTGTAATTTCTCAGCCAATTCCGCAACGGTTAAGCTTCCGGCAAACGTAATTTTTTCAGGCGTTTTCGGCGTTTCTTTTGCGCGCCTTTTTTGATTTTTATTGCCTTTGCCTCTTCTGCCGGGTCCTTGGTTTCCTGCGCGCTGCCCGCCGGGACGTTGGCGCTTTTGCCCATTACTTCTTTTATCTTGTTTCGTTTGTTGATGGGCTTTTTTATGGTTATTTTGGTTTTGGGACCGTGTTGAAGCGTTCGATTGTTTTTCTTTTGTTTGGTTTTGATTTTCGTTTTTCCCCATACTCCCATCCTTTTTCCCTGTTGTTTGATTTTGCTCTAGCTGTTTGATTTGTTCGTCATTAATCACAGACATATGGTTGCTCACGTTTATATTTTTCGCCTTTAAGTCCGCAACGACTTCTTTGCTTGATTTATTAATGGACTTGGCGTATTCATATACTCGCATTTTTGCCATATAAACAACCTCCAACTTCTATTGTTCTAGCATCCGGATCATTTTTTCGGAAAATCCTTTATCCGTAATGCCGATGACAACACGTTCGCGTTTTCCGATCGCTTCCCCTAACGCTTGCCGTGTTCCCGCTTGCCTGATTGGAATATGATAATGGCTACATTTATCATAAAACTGTTTGTTTGTGTTTGTTGATGCATCCTCGGAAATAAGAACAAGATGAAATCGTTTCGTTTTAATGCCTCGCATAACAGTGTCTTCACCGCTAACAACCTTATTGGCTCGTGTAGCAAGCCCGAGAAATCGGTAAAAATCCTGTTTCATTTGTTTATTTGAAGACGTTCCGTCTCCAGCCTTTCATAGGTCTCTTCATCGACGTTTACTTTTAAGTGCCGTGATAAAAGGTCTTTCTTTTTGGCAAGCACGAAACATTCCTCTGTGTTTGAAATGTACGACCCGCGCCCGTTCTTCTTTCCGGTCGGATCAACGGATACATGGCCATCCGTGTCCCGCACGATTCGCACAAGCTCTTTCTTGGCTTTCATTTCACCGGTTACGATGCACTTTCGCAAAGGGGTTTTACGCTTTTTCATTCTTCTTTCTCCTCTACGGTCTCGGTTTCCGGCAGCTTTTCATCAAGTTCGTCATCCAAAACATCTTCTATATCTTCATCTTCATACACGTCTTCATCTTCGATCTCGTCTTCCCGGGTGTTATCCTCTTCTCCTTCATCTTCGCCGGGCACACGAGCGGTTGCCGGATCATATATTCCTTTCTCTTCTGCTTCCGATAGGCTTTTGATATCAACTTTCCAGCCCGTCAACTTCGCTGCCAACCGCGCGTTTTGCCCGCGCTTTCCAATGGCAAGCGACAATTGGTAATCCGGGACGATAACGAGGGTGCTTTTCGATTCCTCATCGACTTGAACGTCGAGCACATTCGAAGGGCTTAAGGCGTTTCCGATGTAGTTGACAGGGTTATTGGAATAATGAACGATATCGATTTTTTCGCCTTTCAATTCATTAACTATCGCTTGAACGCGTTGTCCGCGCTGCCCGACACAAGAACCAACCGGATCAACGTCGGGATCTTCAGCGTAAACGGAAATCTTTGACCGGTCCCCCGCTTCTCGTGACACTGATCGAATCTCAACAGTTCCATCATATATTTCCGGAACTTCAAGTTCAAATAATCGCTTTAAAAGACCCGGATGGGTACGTGAAATCATAATTTGCGGACCCTTTGTCGTTTTTTCCACTTTCGTAATATAAGACTTGATCCGGTCGTTATGCGCGTAGGTTTCATTCGGCATCTGTTCGCTTTGCGGAAGGATGGCTTCCACTTTCCCTAAATCAACATAGATAAAGCGATGATCCTGGCGTTGGACGATCCCAGTCATAATATCTTCTTCCCGATCGATAAACTCTGAGTAAATGATGCCCCGCTCCGCTTCGCGCACCCGCTGGGTAACGACTTGTTTTGCGGTCTGCGCGGCTATTCTCCCGAAATCTTTCGGTGTTACTTCAATTTCGACAACATCATCAAGCTCATAATGCATGCTTATTTCTCTAGCGGCTTCGATGGTAATCTCCAGCCTGTGATCGAAGACTTCTTCAACCACTTGTTTGCGTGCATACACTTTAATTTCGCCATTGTCACGGTTGATGTCAACACGTACATTCGGCGCTTGGCTGAAATTTCGCTTATAAGCCGATATCAACGCGGATTCAATCGCTTCGAGCACGATTTCCTTTTCGATGCCTTTATCCTCCTCCAATGTCGTCAAAGCATCTAAAAAGTCGCTGTTCATAACTACGTGGTCCCCTTTCAGTGAATACAGTGAAACTTCCATTAACAGAGGTCAGATTTCAAAGGCCGGAGATCGGTATTGAGATCACAGAAATCAGAAGCCAGAGATCAGATGCAGATCCAAGAAGCGAGGAGCTTCTAGAAAATAACTTTCATCTGACTTCCGGTGTCTGATCTTCGGTTATAATACGGACAATCGTGCATTTGCAATCAGGCGCTCCGGCACATGGAAAGTAATGGTCCTTGCCTTTTCACGAATGTTGATCGTTATTTCTCCATCTTCATAAGCAGTGAGTTCTCCCGTAAACGTTTTTCTGCCATCAACATGCTCGTACGTCTTGAGATAGACGTTCTTACCGATAGCTTCCTGAAAATCCTTGGCGTTTTTTAGCGGCCGTTCCGCCCCCGGAGAACTTACTTCCAAATAATAAAATCCCTCTATTGGGTCTTCTTCGTCCAATTTTTGACTCATCCGTTCACTGACGAGGCTGCATTCCTCAAGTCCTACACCATCCGGATGGTCAATAAACATACGTAATACCCAGTTTTTTCCTTCTTTTTTATATTCCACATCGACAAGTTCCATGTTGAGGTCATCAAGAATGGGTTTCGCGATCGTCGCCACGTTTTCTTTCACGTTTTTTGACATGTGCTCCCTCCTTTGCAAAAGCCGTCTTAACGATTAGAAAACTTGGGCTTAGCTTAGTTGCACTTATGTAGGCAAGAAAGTTGATTTATACTTTCTTACCTACTAAGTTCCGGTAGCGAGCCTTAGGTTTTACGAAAAGTTCTTTCTAAGTGCAAGCAGAAAGAGTGGGAACCAGCCCCACTCTTTTCGCCGTACGTATCCATCTGTTGCCAACGTTAAAGTATCACAATTTCCAAACGATTGCAAGTCACATGAGGACCGAACGGTGCTCTTTCCGCGTCATTTGCTCATGCTTGTTATTTAATCTTGCCAAATTGTGCAGATCGTAAACCTTGGAACGTCTATAGAGCTTGCACGGTTTTTCAGTGCTTTTACGAAATCTTGTTCACGGACTTCGAAAAAGATCTAAGGACTCGTACAGGAGATGTGGAAGGACCCCCGTACCCCCAGTTAGCGGGATTGCTTGGGCCTCTTTTGTTCCTCTCGGAACAACTCGGCCTTCGTCTGAGGGATTACTCTGCTTCGCTTGTTCCTCTCGGAGCATCCCGGCCTTCGTCTGAGGGATTACTTTCCTTCGCTTGTTCCTCTCGGAGCATCCCGGCCTTCGTCTGAGGGATTACTCTGCTTCGCTTGTTCCTCTCGGAGCATCCCGGCCTTCGTCTGAGGGATTACTTTCCTTCGCTTGTTCCTCTCGGAGCATCCCGGCCTTCGTCTGAGGGATTACTTTCCTTCGCTTGTTCCTCTCGGAGCATCCCGGCCTCCGTCTGAGGGATTGCAATCGCGCGGTCGTCCCCAAAAAGGGGATAGATTACTAAAACAACGAAAGCTGATTCGAATCCGGCAAGCCTTCCAGGCAGTTGCTCGCCTCCAAATTTTGAATCACGTTTTTCGTCGCTTTGCTTCTTTGCTGCAAGTCTTCCTTTGATAAAAACTCACCGTCCGCCCGCGCGTCTACAATATTTTTCGCGGCATTCGCGCCTACGCCTTCAAGCGCGCCAAACGGCGGGATCAACGTGTCTCCATCGACGATAAACGTGTCTGCCTCCGAACGATAGAGATCGACCTGCCCGAAAGAAAATCCGCGCTCCGTCATTTCTAACGCCAGTTCCAACACCGTGACCAAGCTTTTTTCCTTCGGCGCCGCGTCGAATCCTTTGGCTTGAATGTCTTCGATGCGCGCCCGGATAGCGGTGCTGCCTTTTTGCATCGTTTCAAGCTCAAAATCGCTGGCCCGTACGCTGAAATACGTGGCATAGAACAGAATCGGATAGTGGACTTTGAAATAGGCGATCCTCACCGCCATCAAAACGTACGCTGCTGCGTGCGCCTTCGGGAACATATACTTGATTTTCAAACACGACTGAATATACCAATCCGGAACGTCATGCTTTTTCATTTCGTCAATCCATTCTTGTTCCAAGCCTCTTCCCTTTCGGACGAATTCGGTAATTTTAAAAGCAAGCGATGGTTCCAGCCCTTTATAAATCAGGTTAACCATAATGTTATCTCTAAGGCCAATCACGTCTTTCAGCTCACAAACCCCATCGCGGATTAATTCATCCGCATTTCCGAGCCACACATCGGCCCCGTGGGACAAACCGGAAATTTGCAGGAGCTCGGAAAACTTCTGCGGCTTCGTTTCTTCCAACATTTGCCTCACAAAACGTGTGCCAAACTCGGGGATCCCATACGTGCCGGTTTTGCACATAATCTGCTCCGGAGTGACGCCGAGCACTTCCGGTCCTTCGAATATACGCATAACCTCAGGATCGTCAATAGGAATATCGTTCGGATCGATGCCGCTTAAATCTTGCAACATCCGAATGACTGTCGGATCATCGTGGCCAAGAATATCAAGTTTCAATAAATTGTCATCGATGGAATGAAAATCAAAATGGGTCGTTTTCCAACTCGCGTTTTTGTCATCGGCCGGATACTGCACCGGGCAAAAATCATGGATGTCTTTATCGCCCGGAACGACGATGATACCGCCCGGGTGCTGGCCGGTCGTTCGTTTCACCCCTGTGCAGCCATGGACGAGCCGGTCGATTTCAGCGCCGCGGATATGGTCAATTTGATTGTCGTTTTGATACCCGCGCACGAATCCGTAAGCCGTTTTATCCGCAACCGTGCCGATCGTTCCCGCCCGAAAAACTTTGTCATCCCCGAACAATTCACGGGTGTACGCGTGGGCGCGTGCTTGGTAGTCCCCGGAGAAATTCAGGTCAATATCGGGAACTTTGTCGCCTTTAAATCCGAGAAACGTTTCAAAGGGAATATCGTGGCCTTCGCGAATATACGTGGCCCCACATTGTTCACATGATTTATCCGGCAAATCATACCCCGATGCCACTGACCCATCGTCATAAAAAATGGAATGGGAACAGTGCGGACAGACGTAATGGGGCGGCAACGGATTGACCTCGGTAATGTCGGACATCGTTGCCACGAAGGATGACCCGACAGACCCGCGGGAGCCGACGAGATAGCCATCGTCCAGGGAGCGTTTGACAAGTTTATGGGAAATCAAATAAATTACGCCATATCCGTGCCCGATAATGCTTTCCAATTCCTTTTCCAAACGGTCCTCGACAATAGCGGGGAGGTCTTCCCCGTAAATGCGCTTTGCTTTTCCATAGGTGAGCGTCCGCATTTCTTCGTCGGCGCCCTCGATGTTTGGCGGATATAAGCCATCCGGAACCGGCGCGATCGCTTCGATTTCATCGGCAATTTTTTTTGGCGATGTGACGACAATTTGGCGCGCTTTTTCTTCTCCAAGGAAAGCAAATGCCTCCAGCATTTCCGAGGTCGTGCGAAAGTGCACCTTCGGCATCGTTTGTTTATTCAACGGATTTGCCCCGCCTTGAGACGCGACGAGGATCTTTCGATAGATATGATCGTCCGGCTCCAAATAATGGACATTGCCGGTGGCGACAACCGGTATCGACAAACGTTCGCCAACCTCGTACAATTTTCGCATAATGTCCAAAAGCTGTGCCTCGCTTCTAATGATGTCTTTTTCCAATAAATGGCCATGAATTTCCGGCGGCTGTATTTCGATAAAATCATAGAAACGGGCAGCCTTCTCAGCTTCTTCAGCGGATTTTTGCATCATCGTTTCAAAGACTTCCCCTTGCTCACAGCCCGATCCAACGAGCAACCCTTCCCGATACCGGACGAGTTGCGACCGCGGGATTCGCGGGGTTCGGTAAAAATACGATAAATGGGATAAAGACACGAGTTGATACAAATTTTTCAAGCCTTCTTGATTTTGAACGAGAATCGTGCAATGGGAAGGCCTGTTTTTATAAAAATCGCCTTGCCCGATATTTTCATTGAGTTGGCGATGCTGATCAATGCCATTCTCCTTGGCATCACGAATCATTTTCATAAAAAGATAGGCGGTGGCCTCCGTATCATAAATGGCGCGGTGGTGGCTGACGAGTTCAATGTCGAATGCCTTGCATAATGTGTTCAACCGGTGATTTTTCATATTCGGATATAAAAAGCGGGCAAGTTCCAACGTATCGACGACCGGCTGTTCTACCTCCGGCCATCCTTCTTTTTTATAGCCGGCGTTGATAAAACCGATATCAAAACTGGCGTTGTGCGCCACAAGGCCGGCGTCACCGACAAAATCCGAAAACTGTTGCAAGACATCACTTACCTCGGGGGCGTCTGTCAACATTTCATCGGTAATGCCGGTAAGCTCAGTAATTTTCGCGGGAAGGGCTACATGTGGCTGCGCAAACGATTCAAACCGGTCCACAATTTCCCCGTTCGCCACTTTTACGGCAGCAAGTTCAATGATCGTGTCATAAACGGCTGATAACCCGGTCGTCTCCACATCAAAGACGACAAACGTTGACGTTTCAAGATCCCGTTCGCTCTCGTTGTAAGCGATCGGCACGCCATCATCAACAAGATAGGCTTCCATGCCGTAAAGCAGTTTAATATCATTTTTTTTCGCGGCCGAATAAGCTTCCGGAAAGCCTTGTACGACCCCGTGATCCGTAATCGCGACCGCTTCGTGCCCCCATTGTGCCGCCTTTTCCACAATTTCGCCCGGGGATGCCACACCGTCCATTTGGCTCATCGTCGTATGCGCGTGCAACTCAATGCGTTTTTCGTTTTCAGGAGCGTCATCCACCCGTTGGGCAATTTGAACTTCCGTGAGGTCATTGGCGATCATGACGAGATCACGCACGAACGTATCATCTTGAATACTGCCTCTTGCTTTCAACCACTTGCCCGCTTTTATTTCATTGAATAGCGGAATATCCTCTTTATCTCTGGAAAACATTTTCACAAGCAAAGAGTCTGTGTAATCGGTAAGCTTAAACGTGACTAACATACGCCCGCTTCTTAACTCGCGCGTTTCCGCCTGAAACACATACCCTTGTATCGTTACCCGGCGTTCTTCATCTTGGATGGAAGCGAGTGGAAGCGGTTCGTCTTTAATCGGATAACCGATTTGCAATTGTTTTTTTACTTCCGGCGTTGCTTGCTTTTCCTTTTTTTGCTGTTCCATCATGGCTTCAATAACTTTCGATTGTTCTTCTTCTTTTTTTTGTTCCAAAAAGCGGGTTTCTTCTTCGGTAGCAACTTCGACTTTCGGGGAAAAGGTAAGCGTTTCAAACCCTAAAGATTGGAGCGCGGCTTCCAAAGCGGGACCTGCTTGTTTGGTTAGGGAATTGGCTTCCGCCTCACTGTGGCACGTCAGCATCAAGGAACGGCCGTTCACAGCCGGTTCCGAGCGTTCCAGTTTCAGGGCGATATGATCGGGGAGGGCACGCGCTTTGGCAATGATCGCAGGCCAATAAGCCGCCACTTGTTCGGAATGTATGTATCCTTCATCATACACGATGGAAAAATCGATCGTGGCCATTTCCCGGAATCCTGCGTTTAGTTTTTCCTGTAACAGTTGGATTGCGAACGCATTAACCGGTTTGTCTAGCCTGAACATAAAATGCCATTTTCGCGTTTCCCGATAAACATCCAATTTCTCGATGCGCCCGGAACGAAGCTCGGATTTGTAAACATCTTCAGGGATCCCGATTTGTTCCAAAAGAAGTTGAAAACGTTCATACCGAACAGCACTGTCATCCATAGGCAAACCAACCGTCCTTTCGTTCCAGATGTGAGAGGTGGAAGGTTAGAAAACCTTCCACCCCCTTTACCATCCGATATCGTTTAAATACGCGGGCAAGTTTTCTGCTTGAACTTCCGTTACTTCGCCCGTTTTCCTGTCTTTTACTTCGACGATGCCTTCATTCGCTTTTTTGCCGGCTGCAATGCGGATGGGCATACCATAAAGGTCGGCATCCTTAAACTTCACGCCTGCGCGTTCTTTGCGGTCGTCATAAAGAACGTCATAGCCTTCCGTTTGAAGCGCTTCGTAAAGGTTATCCCCGAGCGTCTGTTGCACTTCATCTTTCGGATTAATGACGAGCAAATGCAAATCAAACGGTGCAAGCGCTTTTGGCCAAATGATGCCGTCTTCGTCATGATGCTGTTCCACAACGGCAGCCAGTGTACGGCTAATACCGATGCCGTAACAGCCCATTTGCATCGGCACGCTTTTGCCGTTTTCATCCAAAAACTGGGCGCCGAGAGCCTCCGAGTATTTCGTTCCAAGGCTAAACACTTGCCCGACTTCAATGCCTTCGGCAAATTGAATCGTTCCTTCCCCGTCAGGGGACGGATCTCCTTCCTGAATCATGCGGAGATCAGCGAAGGCATCGATGTCAAAATCACGGCGATGGTCGACATTAGCATAAAAGGTTTCGTCTTGATTGCCGCCGCAAACAGCATTAACGAGCGGGCGAATCGCTTGATCGGCGACAACCTTTACGTTCGACGGCGCCTCCACCGGGCCAATGTAAACAGAAGACGTGCCGAATAGTTCTTGCACGTGTGTATCCGATGCAACTTCAACATCCAATGTATCAAAATGGTTTCCGACCTTTACATCGCTAATTTCATGATGCCCCCGCGTAAGGATCAGCACGGGAACCTCGTCGATATAAAAAAGCCGGCCGGTAATCACCGCGGACGTTGGTTGGCCAGCGGCAGTTGCCGCGGCTTCTCCGCTTGTATAACCGTTTTCTGCGGAAAGGGCTGCCGGTGTGCCCTCCTCTGTGTCGTCAGGCGGACGCACAGCCGCGATTTCAATATTTGCGGCGTAACCGGAGCGATCGGAATATGCGATCGTATCCTCGCCAATATCGGCGAGCGCCATAAATTCATGCGTGCCCCCGGTCCCCCCGATAGCACCAGCGTCCGCTTCCACGGCGCGAAAATCAAGGCCGCAACGACGAAAGATTTTCATGTACGTGTCATACATCACTTCATAAGTGTGCGCGAGCGCTTCTTCCGAAGGTTCAAAAGAATAGGCATCTTTCATAATAAATTCCCGACCGCGCAACAATCCAAAGCGAGGGCGGCGCTCATCCCGATATTTCGTTTGAATTTGATACACATTGATCGGCAAGCGTTTATAAGAATGAATGCCATCGCGAACGATAGAAGTGATCACTTCTTCATGGGTGGGGCCAAGAACGAAACGACGCTCATGTCGGTCGTTCAACCTCATTAACTCCGGTCCGTAATCATCCAAACGGCCGGATTCTTCCCAAAGTTCGGCCGGTTGAACCGCTGGCATCAATAATTCTTGCGCCCCCGCGCGGTTCAATTCTTCTCTGATGATCGCTTGAATTTTGTGCAATACTCTTGTTCCAAGTGGTAAATATGTATAAATGCCGGCAGCGGTTTGCCGCATTAACCCGGCGCGCAACATCAGTTGATGACTGATTGCTTCCGCATCCGCGGGGACATCCCGCATTGTCGGACTGAAAAACGTTTGTTGTCTCATTCGCTGAACCCTCCTTATCCGAAATCAGAAGCCAGAGGCCAGAGACCCGATAGGCACTCCAACCTCCAAACGTCACATAAATAACCGATTTAAGTCATTCCAGGTGACCATGAGCACGAGCAACATCAAAAGCGCAAAACCGATGAAATGGGCAACGCCTTCTTTGTTCGGGTCGATCGGCTTTCGGCGGATGGCTTCCAAACCGATAAAGATCAAGCGGCCACCATCAAGGGCGGGGAGCGGCAACAAATTGATGAGGCCGATATTGACACTCAGCATCGCTGTCCACATGACCAAAATAAGAATCCCCATTTGCATCACTTCACCGGTATAATCATAAATCCCCACCGGTCCCGCTAAATAATCCAGGGAAAAATCACCGGTAAAAATGAGCTGAAGAACGTCGAAGATTAATACAACCACTTCCTGAATTTGTGAGAGGCTGTATTGAAGCGCCTCGAAAACGGAATGGCTCCACGTCGGTTCGACCCCTATTTTACCGATTTCAGCATCCAACACGTCCTCGTAAACGCTATCTACCACCATCGTGAATGATTCCGTGGCACCGTCCCGATCCACCAGCATCGTGATTTCTTCATCCGGCTGTTCCTGAATGATTTGTGTCATATCGGTCCAGCCGTCAATGGACTCTCCTTCAATGGAGACGATCCGGTCTCCTTCGGCCAGCCCTACTTCCTGAGCGACACTATCATCCATCACGTTCGAAACGATCGGTTGCGGAATTCCTTGGATAAGCCCATAGATCAAAAACAAAATAAACGCAAGGGCAAAATTCATCGCCGGCCCCGCAAAAATGGCAGCTGCCTTTTTCCACGGTTTTTTTGATCCGAATTGCCGGTCCCAAGGAGCAATTTGTTCCCTTTCTTCATCCACAATCATATCCGCTTGGCGGTGAATGTCGTAACGAATCAAGCCTTCTTCATCGTCGCTGTAGCCGTCTATAAAAAGGTCATGTTCAAGATCGGCCCGTTCAACCGAAACAATTTTGGCATCGGGATGTTTCGCCTTGTTATTCACGATGATTTCTTTTACGGTGTCATCCGCATGAAACGTTAAACCCACTTCATACCCCGGTTTAATTTGCACGATTTCCGGATCTTCGCCGGCCATGCGAACGAAACCGCCAAGCGGGAGCAACCGTAACGTATAAACTGTCTCGTTCTTTTTCTTGGTAAACAATTTCGGCCCGAAGCCGATTGCGAATTCTCGGCAAAGAATGCCTACTTTTTTCGCTACGTAGAGATGGCCCCACTCGTGAATGGCAATAATGAGCCCGAAAATCACGATGATGGCAATGAGCGTTTGCACGTGCTTCTCACCTTCTTTTTGGCTTGCATATCAGAAGTGACAGGTGGATATTTCCCTACTCACCATTCACTCCCATTTCTAACCCGTTCTCGTGTTTCTTCATCAATCTCCAACACTTCTTCGATTGTAGGCTCCGCAATTACGCTATGGGCAGCGAGCGCCTTTTCAATGACGGTCGCGATGCCGGGGAACGAAAGCTTTCCTTCCAGGAAGCGTTCGACCGCGCCTTCATTTGCCGCGTTTAACACCGTCGGCGCCGATCCACCCGTTTCACCGGCCCGGTAAGCCATCAATAAACATTGATGCTTGACCGGATCGATTTTTTCAAAATGTAACGTTCCGACTTCCCATAAGTTTAACCTTTCCGGTCCATCTAATTCAAGCCTGTCCGGAAAGGTGAGCGCATACTGGATCGGCCCTTTCATATCCGGGGTGCCCATCTGTGCGATCACACTCTTATCTTGATATTCAACGAGGGAGTGAATAATGCTTTCGCGATGGATAACGACATCAATGTTTTCATAAGGCATATCGAACAACCAATGGGCTTCAATGACTTCGAGCCCTTTATTCATCATCGTGGCAGAATCAATGGTAACTTTCTGTCCCATCGACCAATTCGGATGATTCAAGGCATCTTTCGGTGTAGCGTGTTGGATGTCTTCTGCGCTCCAGTCGCGAAAGCTTCCGCCGGATGCAGTGATGATCAGCCGCTCGACGTCGCTGCGATTGCTTCCTTGCAAGCTCTGAAAAATCGCGGAATGCTCACTGTCGACGGCAATCAATTGTGCGCCGTAACGTTTGCAGGCAGCGATAACGAGATGTCCCGCGGTCACGAGGGTCTCTTTGTTGGCGATCCCAATCGTTTTCCCTGCTTTGATCGCGGTCATTGTCGGTTTCAAACCTTGGCTTCCCACCATGGCGTTCATCACGAATGCGGCGTCCGTCTCGCCAAGCGCATCCAACAATGCCGCCTCGCCTGCAATTGCCCGTGTCTCCGGTGGGAGATGGGCTTTCAATTTTCCAAGATCGCCTTCATTTGCAATGACAACGGTCGCAGGTTGAAACTCGGTGATTTGCTTTTTTACACGTTCAATATTTCGGCCACAGGCGAGCAAGCTTACCTGAAATAAATCCGGATGTTGACGGATGACGTCAAGGGTTTGCGTGCCGATTGACCCTGTTGAACCAAGTACAGCAACTTTTTTCATTCGACTTCACCTTCTTCACACCCGTTAGCGGGCCGATTAAATCATTAATACATAAAGGGCGGGAAACACGAAAATAAGACTATCGAAACGATCAAGAATACCGCCATGACCGGGAAGGATTTTGCCGGAATCCTTCACATTATAATAACGTTTAAAGGCAGATTCCACGAGATCCCCGCATTGGCCGGCAACGGAAATGACGATCACCGCGACGATCGTGAGCCACAAGGACGAAAAAGGAGGCCAAAACGACGCGAAAATAATGCTCGCCACAAGCGCCAGCGCGAATCCTCCCAACGCGCCTTCGACCGTTTTCTTCGGTGAGATTTTCGGCCAGAGCGGACGCTTTCCGAATTTTCGTCCGAAAAGATAAGCGCCCGTATCCGTTGCCCAAATAGCGATCAGGACGAAAAGAACAAATGCAAATCCTTCCTCAAGGCGAGCCGCCAGAAAGAAGTGCAATCCGAATCCAACATAAAGGGCGGCAAATGCGACAAACGCAACTATTTCAAAATTGTACCGGTTGGCCGAAATTACCGTTACGAGCAGCAGCAACCAGGCAGCAATCATAACGCTCATCAAGAGGGCCTCATTAGATATCCACGCTGTTTGTGGCCCCGCAACCAGTAGAAAAAGAGAAAGGAGCAATCCGATGAAAGCGGGCATGGAAAAGATGCTCAGTTGATTCATTCGTAACAACTCTATGAAACCGACAATCGCCATTGCTGCAACAAGCAGAGCAAAAACAAACCCGCCGACGACGAGAGGAGCGAGGAAAATACATAAGCCAATCATTGCGGTTACTACTCTTTGCTTCATGCGAATCGCTCCTTACACCCCACCATAACGACGTTTACGTTGTTGGAAAACCGAGATGGCCTCAGCAAAATTTTCTTCGTTAAAATCCGGCCACAATACATCTGTAAACCAGAATTCGCTATATGCCATTTGCCAAAGCATGAAGTTGCTTAAACGAATTTCTCCGCTCGTTCTGATCAATAGATCCGGATCGGGAAAATCGGATGTGTACAGTTTGTCGGAAATCAGCTCTTCGGTGATGTCTTCCACTTGGTAACGCCCTTGTTCGACTTCGGCACTAAGGCGCTTCACCGCTTGGACGATCTCCGATCGTCCTCCATAATTAAGCGCCAAATTTAAAATAATACCATCGTTATCCGCCGTTTCAAGCATTACCGTTTCAACGGCTTTTTTCGTATGGGAAGGCAAGTCTTCAACGGCCCCCATGACGCGAACTTGTACATTGTTCGCTTGCAGCTTTGGCAACTCACTGGATAAAAAACGTTCCGGAAGACGAAGGATAAAGTCGACTTCTGTCTTGGGCCGTAACCAGTTTTCCGACGAAAACGCAAATAATGTGAGCACTTCGACACCCATATCATTCGCGGCTTCTGCAATGCGGTGGATGGTTTTCATGCCTTCACGGTGGCCGATATTTCTCGGCATTCCCCGTTTCTGTGCCCATCGCCCATTTCCATCCATAATGATGGCCACATGGGACGGAACATCCGTTTTCACATCAACGGCTTGTGATTCTTTCTGATGATTAAAAAACCTTCCCAACATGGTTTACGCACCAACCTTACTGGATGTGAGAAGTGAGAGGCGGGAAGTAAGAGAACAAGCCCTACGCTCTCCACATACGTTATTTTCACATCCGTTTATCCGCCGTGTGCCGGCATCGCCACAGCCGACCGGCCGATCCTCCTTAACAGCTAAAACCCCCTTGTCGAGCAGAGGGTTTTTTAGCATCGCACCGCTTTACACTTCCATAATGTCTTTTTCTTTCTCGTCTGCCGCTTCATCGATCGTTTTTATATGCCCATCCGTGATTTTTTGGATTTCTTCTTGTGCACGCTTCGATTCATCTTCGGCAATATCGCTGTTTTTTTCCTGTTTTTTCACTTGATCGTTGACATCCCGGCGAATATTACGGATGGCAACACGTGCGTCTTCTGCATATTTGCGCACAAGCTTCGCCAATTCTTTGCGGCGTTCTTCCGTGAGCGCCGGAATCGAAATGCGAATCACTTGGCCGTCATTATTGGGGGTAAGGCCAAGATCCGCTTTTTGGATGGCTTTTTCAATATCAGCGATAGCTGATTTGTCAAAAGGTGCCACGACGAGCAGTCTTCCTTCGGGTACCGTAATGCCGGCCAACTGATTGAGGGGTGTTTCCATTCCGTAATAATTGACGACAACTTTGTCTAGAATTGCCGGGTTAGCACGGCCAGTACGCAATGTTGCAAGTTCACGGTTTAGCGATTCCACTGTTTTTTCCATACGGTCTTTCATGTCTTTTTTCATTTGGTCATTCAAGATCCATTCCCCCTTACGACGGTTCCAATATCTTCTCCTTGAACCGCCCGTTTAATATTCCCTTCTTTTGAAATCGAAAAAACGATGACCGGGATATTGTTATCCATGCATAAGGAAGATGCGGTCGAATCCATCACGCCCAATCCGTCCTTTAAGACGTCAAAGTAGGATAGTTCCCGGTATTTAACCGCATTTTCGTTCTCCGCGGGGTCGGCATCATAAACGCCGTCCACGTTATTTTTTGCCATTAGGATGACGTCGGCTTCGATTTCAGCCGCCCGTAATGCTGCTGTTGTATCCGTCGTAAAATAAGGGTTACCGGTACCGGCTGCAAAGATGACGACGCGTTTTTTTTCCAAGTGCCGGATTGCTTTGCGACGTATGTATGGTTCAGCGACTTGCCGCATTTCTATGCTCGTTTGCACCCTGCTTTCCACTTCAATTTCTTCAAGGCTGTCCTGTAAAGCGAGGGCGTTCATGACTGTTGCAAGCATCCCCATGTAATCGGCGGTGGCACGATCCATTCCTTGAGAACTGCCTGCCATCCCCCTCCAAATATTACCGGCTCCGACGACGATGGCGATCTCCGTCCCCAACGCGGCTACTCCTTTTAGCTGGGAAGCAATGGATTGGATGACGTTGGGATCAATGCCATACCCTTGTTCCCCGGCAAGTGCCTCTCCGCTTAATTTCAAAACCACGCGTTTGTAATTGTGCATCGTATGCCTCCATTACTAGAAGTGAGAGGTGGGGTGGGGGGTGGGAAAACCCACCTGAATCCACCGTTTGCCTTACTCTTTCACTTGTGACATGACTTCGTCGGCAAAATTCTCCTCTTTTTTCTCCATGCCTTCTCCCACTTCATAGCGAATAAAGGAGGAAACTGTTGCGTTTTGGCTTTTCACGTATTGTTCAACAGTTTGATCACTGTCTTTCACAAATTCCTGATCCAGGAGCGTCACTTGTTGGAAAAATTTCTTCAAACGGCCTTCCACCATTTTTTCAACGATCTTTTCCGGTTTCCCTTCATTAAGTGCCTGTTGCTTAAGAATTTCTCTTTCTTTGTTGACCTCTTCTTCGGGGACTTCATCGCGCGACACGTACGTTGGCTTAATTGCGGCCACGTGCATCGCTACATCCTTTGCAACCGATTCATCCGTTGTGCCGTCGACCACGGCAAGCACTCCGATGCTTCCTCCCATATGAAGGTAAGCGCCAAATGCCTGGTTTTCTGTTTTCTCAACGACCGCGAAGCGCCTTAGCGAGATCTTTTCACCTATGGTAGCGATTTGCTCGGTAATATACTGTTCGAGGGTGTCTCCGCCTTCAGTCTTCTGTGCCAACGCAGTTTCCACATCGCTTGGCTGATGGTCAAGCAGATGCTGAGAAATAGTCGCAACAACCTGTTGGAAGTTTTCGTTTTTCGCGACAAAATCGGTTTCGGCGTTGATTTCCACAATCACTGCTTTATTGCCGTCAACCTTGACATTCGCCAATCCCTCTGCCGCGACACGCTCCGCTTTTTTCGCTGCTTTGGCGATTCCTTTTTCACGCAGAAAAGCAACCGCTTCTTCCATATTTCCATCTGTTTCCGTCAACGCCTTCTTGCAATCCATCATTCCGGCGCCGGTTTTTTCCCTTAGTTCTTTGACCTTGCTTGCGCTGATGGCCATGTAAACTCCTCCTTATTTTTGGTTTTTCGTGGAAAAAAGGTGACATGGGACTCGCCCTTGTCACCCCGTTTTTTCGCTTCCTTATTCTTCAGCGCTTGTTGTTGCCGGTTCAGGTTCGGCATCCGGTTCTATTTGTTCTTCGTCCGCCACTTTTTCTTCTTCTCCCTGGCTTGCTTCCACAACGGCATCCGCCATTTTTGATGTCAACAAACGCACCGCGCGAATGGCATCATCATTACCGGGAATAACGTAGTCAACCTCATCCGGATCACAATTGGTGTCGACAATGGAGATGATCGGGATGTTAAGTTTACGCGCTTCCGCAACGGCGATCCGTTCTTTGCGAGGGTCAATAATGAAAACGGCGTCCGGCAGTGTCTTCATGTCTTTAATCCCGCCCAAGAATTTCTCAAGGCGATCCATTTCTTTTTGCAAAACCGTTACTTCTTTTTTCGGAAGGACGTCAAATGTACCGTCTTCCTGCATTTTTTCCAAATCTTTAAGGCGCGCGATCCGCTTCCGGATCGTCTGGAAGTTTGTCAATGTGCCGCCTAACCAACGTTGATTGACAAAGTACATCCCGCAACGGCCAGCCTCTTCCTTTACGGACTCCTGCGCCTGTTTTTTCGTGCCGACAAACAAAATTTTGCCGCCGTCCGCAGCCAAGTTGCGCACGTATTTGTAGGTTTCATCTACTTTCTTCACCGTTTTTTGCAAATCGATGATGTAGATGCCATTACGTTCCGTGAAAATATAACGGCTCATTTTCGGATTCCAGCGTCTTGTTTGGTGGCCGAAATGCACACCTGCTTCCAGTAACTGTTTCATAGAAATAACAGCCATATTTTTTCCTCCTTTGGTTTTTTTCCTCCGCTTTGCATCATTTTCATGGAAAAACTGTCGTTCTCCCATTACTATCATTTGATAGTAGAACAAAACCGTGGTCGTTCGACGGCACCTTTGTTCGAATCAGCAAGCGTGTGTATTCAATAACACCGCAGTAACTATACCATAAGATGCACGGGCTCGACAAGCGTTATGTTGCGCTTCTATTATTCGTCACTACGAGTTCAATGACTTTCAAAATAGGATCGCCTTGAATGACGGGTTGTAAACGTTTATCGCATACCCATTCGCAAATCAATTATCTTTGTTCATGTTTTTTTAGCAACAATTCCACTTCTCCGTGGCCGAGGGAAAGCGCCTCGGCAATCTCCTGTTTACTTTTTCCTGTTTGTGCCAACCTTAACGCTTGCGCGGCCGGCGTTACTTGCGCTTCGTTCTCTCCGGTCGGTTCAGGTGGCTCATACCCTTTTTCCTGCTTTTCAAGTTTACCAGTTGCTTGTTCAAGCTCGGACAGGAAGGAGCTTTTTGGCGTTTTCGCTTGCATGGGTCGCAATTGCCGGAGCAGTCGCTCATTGTCTTCTTTCATTTCATTTGTGTACCTTTTTAACAATCGTTCAATTTCATCTCCGGTAGCGGCCTTTTTCTGAAAAAGATAGACGATGGCGGCAAGGGAGACGAAGTGCAGGAGTACACTTAGGATTACAAAGACGATCACAATTAGCCTCCTCTTTTTCTCGCGTGGCGTACGGTTGCTTTAAGAATCTTGTTCGGCGATGCGAATCTCCCCTTCGGACAAGAAAATTTTAACCGCGCTTCTGTTTTTCGTAATTCTGCGTTTATATTTGCCGATGTGCACGTTTGTATTCACGAAAACTTGATGGCTGATAAAAACCCCATCGTAACCGTGCCCGTCTATTCGATCATTAATGGCTTGCAAGGTGTCGCGGGCGTCTCTCATTCGGTCGTAAAGCTCGCTAAGCGATTGGCGAATCCGAAGTTTCATTATTCGATCTTTCGTTGACAGAGGAGGATTCTCCTTTCCTTTCTCCGCCATTTTTGTTTGTAATGTTTGCAACTTGGCCTTTTCTTTTTTTCCGTTCAGTAAAACGCTTTCAGCTTCTTTTCGGGCCGTTAGCAACTTTTCCTGTACCCCAATGTATAGGGACGTGCGTGTGTTTAGCGTATTGCCTGCTTCTTTTACTTTGATCGTTCGGCCGGCGGAAAGTTTCCCGCCGACAACATTCCCTTTTCCACTCGTGCATATCAATGCATGTCCAGCCTCACATTGGCTGTGCAAAATGTGATTGGAAACATGAATATTATGACCGGCAAAAACGACCCCTTGATTGATATAGCCACTATGAACATCATAGCGCGCGTTAATTTCCCCTTTTCCTTGGCCGGCAATGCCTTGTGAGACAAAGACAGACCCTCCTGCTTCCAAATAAGCAGCGTCGACGGATCCCTTGACATGGATATCGCCATCGGCATTCACCCGATAGCCGGAAGGGATGGAACCATGAATGACGACATTTCCATTAAATGTGATACTCCCTGTTTTCATCGTTAGATTGCCGGGAACTTCATAGACGGGATAGACGTGCACGGTCCGGCCGGCGATGCTTAATTGGCCGTTCAGAATCGCTTGCAGGCTTTTCCCGTCTTCGGACAAAGCCGTGTTCTTTCCGGGTCTTAACGGAAAGTCTTTCCCTCTTAGGCCTGGGATCGTGTTTCCATATACATCCACACCGGACTCGCCTGTTGTTGGGTCCACTTTGCGGGCGACGATTTCGTTTTGCGTGGCCATCGGTATCTCAGTTACTTGTCGCAAATCCACAGAGCCGGAATCTCCGTTTTCTTCTCGTGATGAAGAGTGCTTGCGGGTCGTTTCCAAATACGCGTCCGTTCCGCGAGTCGGTTTTTTTCCTTTGGCCATAATCAATGGAAAGGTTACATGGATAGGATCATTCGCGAGTTTTCCGATGCTTTCGTCGTCAATGCCATAGACAATCCCATTGGCATGCAAAAATTTTAGGACATCTTCTTCATGAAAATCCCCATCTTTCACCGGTTTATTTGAAAAGCAACTGGCCATCATTGCATCACGAGACACCTTTATTTTAAAGTACTTTGAAAGTTCCATGCCCCCACGTCCCCTCCAATTAAACTATAGCCCGGCGAACGGTTATATTTTTGCTTCTTCTTTTTGAAATGCCTGTTTTAAACGAAACAACGCCTTTGCATGAAGTTGGGAAATCCTTGAAGTGGACAACCGCAATGTATGGCCGATTTCCGTCAAGGTCAGATCTTCTTGGTAAAAAAGGGAGAGCACGAGTTTTTCTTTCTCCGAAAGCGTCGATATCAGATGTTGCAACTGTTTCTTTGTCTCATTCTTTTCTGCCTCTTCATGAGGAGTGGGCGTTTGATGATCTTGCAACATGAACGGATGACCATCTTCCCGGTCCTCGTCCTCCGGCGCTTGATCGATCGATAATAGCTGTGCCATGTAATTTTCGGCCGTCGTTTTTAAAACATCATCGATGGATAGCTGAAGCGTGTTCGCAACTTCATATTCCGTGACATGCCGGCCTTTTTGCTGTTCAAGCCATTCCGTCGTATCTTCAATCCTTTTTGCCTTTTCCCGCGAAGAGCGAGGCAGCCAATCCTCTTTCCGCAAACTGTCAATGATAGCCCCGCGTACGCGAAAGGACGCATATGTATAAAATTTCAAATCACGTCGATGATCGAATTTTAACAACGCATCGTATAAGCCAATCATGCCTTGCGACCGCAAATCCTCACGGTCGACATTTGTCGGAAGCGTAGCGCCGATTCGCTGCACATGGTAATCGACGAGCGGAGAGTGGGCAGCCATAATTTCTTCGGCTGCCTGTTCATCTTTTTCATTGATCCAACGGGCCCAATGATCATCCATTGCGGTTGGTCGTTCCATGGTAGCGCCTCCCTTGCTAGAGGTTAGAGGTTAGAGATTAGAGGTTAGAAGTTTGAAGTCGGATTGGCAGGAATCATTGAAAAAACCGATTTCTTCATCTAAACTTCTTTCCCTCTGAGTAGTCATCGTAATTGATTCTGGTTATTCACCAAAATATATAGTTGGTATCATGGTAATAACACTTGCTAGCGGAGAAAAATACGGAGACTCCTGTGGAAAGCCGCAGTGTTTTTCCGCAACGATGACCATCGTTCATGATCACACCTATTTATCAATGTTTACCCTTGATTCTTTCTTACCTTTTCAATAAATCTTAGTCCCGCTGTGAATCGTTCGTACCGAAAGCGATTGATCCTTAAGTGAAAATACAACACTTCGTCCCTCGGATCCGCCTGTTACATCTGCCATGATCGGGATATTCGCTTGTTTCAACGCTTCTCTTGCCACTTCGGTATTGCGTTCGCCAATCTTCATCATCGGATCAACCGTTGACAACCGTTGAAACATGTTTGCCCCACCGGCAATTTTCGCGCGTAACGTGGCGTTCCGGAATGGGCCGAGTCGCTGCATCGTTTCAAGGAGCAACGGCACTGCTGTGTCCGCATACTTTGCACGGTTAAAATCATCGTTTCTGCGAATCGAAGCGTCCGGCAACATGACATGGGCGAGAGCAGCCGCTGCACCGTTCGCGGGATAAATGACAATCGCAACACATGACCCCAATCCGGAACTCCCGATCGAATTCGGCGCCAAACAATACCCCATATCCGCCATTCCAACTTTCACCGTTTTTTTCGTCAACGTCATGACGGCATACCTTCTAAAGCAGTACGAAGGACATTCATACTGCCCGGTTCGGGGAGTAAGTAAAACTGTGCCTGAAAACGTTCCGGGCTTTTTTCAAACCAATCGTTAAAATTCGTTTGAATCAAAATAACGTCATCCCCGTATAACGAAAGAGGCAAGAGGCTTGGGGTTATCGCCGCACCCGCCATATCGATCACAACATCCGGTATGGATGATCGCACATTTAATTTCGTCAAATCGGCAAACGTCGCTACATAAGCACCGGTAATGATATTTCCAAATTCACGAAGCGCTGAATGGCCGATCCCTTCCAAGATCCCACTCTGTTCTCCGGTTAATTGCTTGACAATGCTTGAGACATGAGCAGCAGGGAAAATAAACAGCATCGTCGCCCGAAACGCACCCTCCATTTTGAGGGAAATTGCAGCGACTTCGTTTTCGGCACCGCCCGCCAATGCGATAATATCGTCAAAGCCGGTGACCGTAACGGCCGGGACCGTCATTTTACATGGCATATCCAACAACTGGGAAAGGGAAGTCGCCGCCTGACCCAGCCCGATGTTGCTAATCTCTCGGATTTTATCTAATTCTGTTCGACTGATGGTAACCATCATTTTCCACTTCCCCGTTCGAATACTCGGTTGAAACACAAACTTGTTTAAGCGACATTGACCACTCCCACACTTTGAATCACCACTTGCGGTTCCAACTCGTTATAGGACAAGACCGGAACATTCGGGAATTGCCGTTCAATCAAATGGCGGACGTGCATTCGTACTGCAGGGGAACAGAGAATGACCGGTGTTTGCCCCAATTCAGACAGCTTTTCTGCTTCCCGACCGATCGTTTCAATCATTTTGCCCGAATCTTCGGGTGGCATGGACAAAAAAGTTCCGTGTTCCGTCTGTTGGAGCGCATCTGCAATTTTTTTCTCTGCAGTGCCTGCCAGGGTGACGACATATAATGGTCCGTTGTTCGGAACGACAGCCTTTGTAATTTGCTTGGATAACATTTGTCGCGCGTACTCTGCGATTAACTTCGGATCTTTGACCATCTGCCCATAGTCCGCCAACGCTTCAAATATTATAGGGAGATTTCGGATCGAAATTTTTTCCTTCAATAGGGTTGCCAACACTTTTTGAATGTCGCCAAGGGCCAGCGGGTTTGGCGTAACCTCTTCCACAAGCGTCGGGTGAGACTCTTTCAAATGCTCGACAAGTTGTTTCGTTTCTTCGCGCCCCAATAATTCATGAGCATGGCGTTTTATCGTTTCCGTTAAATGGGTGGACACAACCGAAGGTGGGTCAACGACTGTATAGCCTGCGATTTCGGCATCATCTTTTTGCGCTTCATTCACCCATAGTGCCGGCAGACCAAATGCCGGCTCTACCGTTTCGATGCCGGTAACCGTTTCATCCTCGACACCGGGGCTCATGGCCATGTAATGATCGAGGAGCAATTCCCCGCGCGTGATTTCATTGCCGCGAATTTTAATCACATATTCATTCGGTTGGAGCTGAATGTTATCGCGGATGCGAATGACAGGCACGACAATCCCATAATCGAGCGCCAATTGGCGCCGGATCATGACGACCCTGTCAAGCAAGTCCCCGCCTTGGTTTGCATCTGCAATCGGAATGAGTCCATAGCCAAACTCGAATTCGATCGGATCAATCGTCAAAAGCTCCGTAACCTGCTCCGGAGAGGTAGTATTCTCGGGGCGCTCTTCCTCTTCCGTTGCTTCCGGTTCTTTTTCCAAGTTGTCGGATTTGCGTCGAGACAGCGTCCATGCGCCTATGCCGAGAAACAGAGCGATCGGCAGAGTAACAATATTGTTAATCGGCGTGAGCAGACCGAGGAGCAGAATGGCAGCCCCCGCGATATAGAGCAATTTGGGATACGCAAGCACCTGCTCGCTGATGTCGTAGCCGAGCGACCCGTCCGATGCCGCCCGTGTTACGACAATGCCCGTGGCTGTCGCGATCAAAAGGGCCGGAATTTGTGTTACGAGCCCATCGCCAACCGTGAGCAATGTGTACGTGGCGGCTGCTTCCTGAAAACTCATCCCATGTTGAAGCATCCCGATGATAAAGCCGAAGATAATATTGACGAGTACGATGACGATGCCCGCGATCGCGTCCCCTTTGACGAATTTGCTCGCGCCGTCCATCGACCCGTAAAAGTCCGCTTCCTCTTCAATTTTTTCCCGTCTCGCTTTTGCTTGTTGTTCCGTAATTAAACCGGCATTAAGATCCGCGTCAATGCTCATTTGTTTCCCGGGCATCGCATCAAGGGTAAAGCGCGCGCCGACTTCAGAAACACGTTCCGCGCCTTTAACGATGACGATAAACTGGATAACGACGAGAATAAGAAAGATGACAAAACCGACGAGCGCATTCGAGCCGACAACAAAGGACCCGAACGTATCAATGACGCTGCCCGCCTCTGCGAGGCTTAAAATCGCGCGGGTCGTCGATACGCTTAACCCAACGCGAAACAACGTCGCCAACAAAAGCACAGTCGGAAAGATGGAAAAATCCAACGGTTCTTTCATATTCATGGCGACGAGGATGATGATGAGTGACATCGAAATATTAACGATGATAAGCACATCAATCATCGGAGACGGCAATGGGAAAATAAGCATTGCCACGATTAAAATAACGCCTATTAAAATGACTAAATCACGTGCTCTCATCGTTCCATCTCCTTCAAAGACTCGGGCGGGCTTCTACGAGGTCGTTTCAGTATGGGTGTGTATAACAGGCTTGGATTCGGTAACAGTTTCAGGCGCCATGACCGCTCCTTTACGACCGGTTGAAAAATAGGCTCAACACCCTCTCTCACCTCTCACCTCTCACCTCCAATCCGATACACATAGGCGAGAACCTCGGCGACCGCGCGAAATAAATCTTCCGGCACTTCTTGTCCGATGTCTGTTCCATCATGGAGGCTACGGGCGAGCGGCTTGTTTTCGACGATCGGCACTTCGTTTAAATTGGCGATTTGCCGCATGCGCAAAGCCGTATAATCCGCCCCTTTGGCAATCACCGTCGGCGCTGCCATCACCTCTCCATCATATTGAAGGGCAACCGCGTAATGGGTCGGGTTAGTGATGACGACATCGGCTTTTGGAACTTCCTGCATCATGCGTTGCATCGCCACGTCTTTGGCACGTTGCCGTCGCTTTGATTTTATTTGCGGATCGCCTTCCATCTTTTTATGTTCATCTTTCACTTCCTTTTTGGACATGCGAATCTGCTTTTCATGGTCATAGCGTTGGTAGACATAATCGGGCACAGCTAACAGGAGCAAAAGCAACGCGCAAGCGATGCCGATCACCCCTGTCAACCAAGCCACCAATTGAAATCCTTCGACGACATCCATGAGTGCCAGTTGCAGAAGTTCGTCCGCATACATCCATATAATCCCAAAGGAAAGCAAGCCGACAAGGCAGATTTTCAGAAAAGCTTTCAACAATTCCACGATCGCACGCGCGGAAAAGATTCGTTTAATCCCTTTGAGCGGGTTTATTTTCGACAATTTCGGTTTAATCGCTTCCGGGGCAAACAACACCCCCACTTGCAGCATACTCGCGACTACACCTGCCAAAAGGGCGGCCAAAAATATCGGCAACAACACAATCACAACTTCGGACATCAAATCAAGGAATAACGCCATCACATTTTCAATAGAAAAAGCCATACCCGCGTAGTTGATATACATTTTTGTGAATAGATCGTGCAGAAATTGTCCGGGAACCGCGGCATAAGCAAAAAGCAAAATAAAAACGATCAGTAAAATGACGGCGGTATTCACATCGTTACTTTTCGCTACCTGCCCTTTTTTGCGGGTGTCCTCACGCTTTTTAGGCGTCGCCTTTTCCGTTTTTTCCTGCCCGCCTTCTGCTGCAAAATATTGCAGATCCATTCGCATGCTTTTTCACGCTCCCTCAAACAACTCTAAAAGCATCCGCATCGTGATTACCATTTCATCGACAAGATTGGTGACGAGCCAAAAGAACGCCGGCAACATCAACAACATGATCGGCAATCCCAGGAAAATTTTCAGCGGCAAGCCGACGACAAAAACATTCATCTGCGGAACCGCCCGCGACATCATCCCAAGCGCCACATCAACGAGAAAAAGTGCGCCCACGATCGGGAAAGCCATTTGAAAAGCAATGACAAACATCGCCAAAACGGCTCCGGCCGCCGTTTCCATCACTGACTCTCCACCAAACTGAACATTCATTTCCTCGACAGGCACATAGGCATAGCTGTAAAAAATCCCATCCAATAACAAATGATGGCCATCGGTAACGAGCAAAAAAAGCACGGCAAAGGCATAAAGGAATCCGCCGGTTAACGGCGTTTGCGCCCCGGTTTGCGGGTCCATCACGTTCGCGATGAGAAACCCCATTTTAATATCAATAAAAGCGCCGGCAACTTGAATGGCATAAAACAATATCGAGGCAATCAGCCCGAGTAAAAGGCCGATCAACACTTCCTTTATGATCAACAAAAAAAAGGTCGCGTCGATCCCGATCGCCGGTGCATCCAGCGTGAAAAAAATAATATAAGCAAAAAAGAGCGAAAAAGCGATTTTAAAGATATTCGGCACATTGCGGTACGAAAACACCGGCAACGTCGCCAAAAAAGCGAGAATACGCACAAAGATTAATAGAAACGCCGGCAGCTGATTGATCCACTCCATCGCCTTATCCTATAAAGTTATGCAAATTAGTATAGATTTCCGTTGTGAAACTCACGAGTTGACTGAGCATCCAAGCACCGAAAATCACGACCGAGGCGAGAACGCCAATAATTTTCGGAATAAACGCCAGCGTTTGCTCTTGGATCTGTGTCGTCGCCTGAAAAATAGCGACAGCCAACCCCAAAGCAAGCGCGACAATTAACAAAGGTCCCGCAACGAGAAAAACAACCGTTACACTTCGTTCCGCCATGCTTATAACCGTCTCTTGATTCATCCCATCCACCCTTTGTTAAAAGCTGATTAAAAGCGACTCTACGACAAGATGCCAACCGTCCACCAAAACGAATAACAACACTTTAAAAGGGAGTGAGATCATGACAGGTGGCAACATCATCATCCCCATGGACATTAAAACGCTGGCAATGATCATGTCGATCACAAGAAATGGCACGAAGATGAGAAATCCGATTTGAAAAGCCGTTTGCAATTCGCTAATCGCAAAGGCAGGGACCATGGCCGACAGTGGGATATCATCAATCGTCTCCGGAGACTCTGCTTCGGCATAGTTCAAAAATAGAGCCAAATCTCTTTCCCGGGTATGATCCGCCATAAATTCTTTTATGGGAGAAGACGCAGCTTCAAAGGCTTCTTCTTGATCCATCTCGCCCTCGAGTAGTGGCGTCAGCGCTTCTTCATTCATTTCGGATACGACCGGGGACATTATAAAAAAGGTCAGAAATAACGCCAGACCGATCAACACTTGATTCGGCGGCATCTGTTGGGTAGCGAGCCCCATCCGCACGAAGGCGAGCACAACGACAATTCTCGTAAAACAAGTCATCAAAATGAGGATTCCCGGCGCAAGGGAAAGGACGGTAATAAGGACAATCAGGCGCAACGCCGTGGACAATCCTTCGGGGTCATCGCCGAAAAACTCACCGATGGGTACGCCCGGTATGATGGATGATATCATCATTTTCTCCCCTCTACCCGGTTCAATCCGCTTTCTTTTTGACGCTTCACGTCACGCATATGCACATCCATTTGCGAATAAATGGAACGTTCCTCATTCGCCTCCATCTTATCCCCTTTCAGAAGTGCCCGCGCTTTGCCTGTAAAATCCGTCGTCTGCTGCTCCTCTGCCAAAGCGATCAGCGCTTTTGCTTCCGCCTCATCCTCGATTTCCCGAAGCAATTCAATCGTCTGCCCGACACCGACAACAAGGAGCCGATCGCCTACGCGAATGAGTTGCACCGACTTTTGCTGTCCAAGGCCAATGCCTCCCAAATTTTGCATCGTGCTCGTCGCTTGAAAGCGATTCGTCCGATTGGCCAACAATTTTAATAAAAGAAACATGACGAGAATGACGGCACCGAGGGCTAATCCGAGCTGAAACAAAACACCCCATAAACTTTGCTCGCCGCTTTCTCCGGCTCCTTCTTCCTCTTCATTGCCTTCGTTCACGCCTTCATTATTTTCCAGGGCATCCCTTACGGAGTTATCTGCGAATCCCTCGTGAGGGAGACCGAGCATGAAAAGTGCGAGCATGCATGTGGCCAACCAGGCTCTTACTATTTTCATGAAAAGTTCTCCTGTCTAACCGAGGGTTTTCTGAACCGCATCAAGCACCCGGTCAGCTTGAAAAGGTTTCACAACAAAATCTTTCGCTCCTGCTTGAATCGCATCGATCACCATCGCTTGTTGCCCCATCGCGGAACACATAATGACTTTTGCCTGTGGATCAAATGCCAAGATTTCTTTTAACGCCTGGATGCCGTCCATCTCCGGCATCGTAATGTCCATCGTTACGAACGCGGGATTCAATTCCTTATATTTTTCCACTGCCTCTTTCCCGTTTTCCGCTTCGCCGGCAATCACATATTGATTCTTTTCCAATATGTCCTTAATCATCATTCGCATAAACGAAGCATCATCTACGATAAGCACGCTACTTGCCATTGTCCTTCTCTCCTTTAGTCATTCCTTAAGTGTTGTAATCGTTGTTCGCGGCTAGCGATGTCTGTCACACGCACGCCAAAATTTTCATCGATGACAACGACTTCGCCTTTTGCCACCAAACGCTGATTGACGAGTATATCCACCGGTTCCCCGGCAAGTTTGTCCAACTCAATGATCGATCCTTGTGTAAATTGAAGAATATCCTTAATCGAACGGCTCGTTCTGCCCAGTTCGACGGTCACATCCAAGGGGATATCCATCAGCATATTGAGGTTTTGCGCTTCGGCAGCTTGTAACCCTACATCATCAAAGTCATGAAAAGCGGCCGGTTGAACGCTTCTTTTCGACGTTTCATCATGGACGTTTAATGCTGATGCTGCTCGTTCCCCTTCTACATTTACACTTCTATCATTTGCTGTTTCATTTATTGCAAGTGGAGGGCTTTCTTCGGTGCTAATTTTATCTTCATTTTCTTCACTTTGTGAATGAAGCAATTGAGAGGTCAGCTCTTTTGCAAAAGCTACTGTGACTAACTGCATAATGGAAGAATCGATCATATCCCCTACACGTAACCGAAAGGAGATTTTGATCAATGTCGCTTCACCGGACAGTTCCTCCGTTCCGGATCCTTCCATCGTATCAAGCATATCGATGCTGGGCGGTGAAATATTCACGCGCAGCCCAAAGATCGTTGACATCGATGTTGAGGAGCTTCCCATCATTTGATTCATGGCTTCCTGAACGGCGCTGATATGCATGTCGGTAAGTTCAGGCTCCGGGTTTAAGCCGTCTCCTCCCAACATTAGATCGGCAATAATTTTTGCATCATTTTCCTTAATGACGAGGAGATTCGTTCCTTTAAACCCTTGCGTATACTTGACGTGAACAGCCACATGCGGGACAGGAAACTCTTCATGCAATAGATCAAATTCAATGGCCTGTACGATAGGCGTCGTGATCGATACCTTTTGGTTAATCAACTCGGATAACGCGGTGGCAGCACTCCCGAACGAAATATTTCCGATTTCACCGAGGGTATCTTGTTCAACATCGGTTAAATACTGATTCACATCCAAGACTGCTTTCGTTGGAGACGGAGGGTAGCCATCTTCTTGCATGTCGTTGCTTTTCGTTTTCTCTGCCCCATCTTCTTCAAAACCTGCGAGCAAACGATTGATTTCCTCTTGGGATAGTTTCTCATCTCCATGGTCGTTCATTTATTGATCGCCCTCCTTCTTGAAGTCCTCAGTCACTTGCACAGCAAGCCGTTGGTTCTTTTTCCCTGCCTGCACGTAATATTTCGGCTCGCTGCCTACATAGGCAATTAGTGGATCATTCACGCCTTGATCGAGTTCAATGACATCTCCTTTATTTAAGTAAAGGAGATCTTCAACGCTAATCGTTGAATGGCCAAGCACCGTTTGCAATGTCAATTGTGCCTGCCGAACCGATGTCTCTATTTTTTGTTCTTCCTGTTCATCACGCGTTTTTTTCGTCGTTTGCATCCAATAATGACCCGACAATTTCGGTAAAATTTCTTCGAGCACGACGTACGGCAAACATACGTTAATCATTCCGGCTGTCTCCCCAACCGTTGCCGATAGGGATACGACAACGACGGTTTCATTCGGCGAAACCATTTGCATAAATTGGGGATTTACTTCCAAATCAACCATCTTCGGTTCAATTTCAACGAGCGATTGCCACGCCTGTTGAAAACTATCCATTAAATAACTCGACATTTGCGAAAGAATCCGCGTTTCGATTTCAGTTAGATTTTCGATCTTATTATAATCGGACCCGACTCCTCCTAAAATGCGGTCAAGCATGGCGTAGCCGATTTGGGGATTCATCTCAATTAACAACCGCCCTTCGAGTGGGGGCGCTTCAAAAGCGTGAAGCAAGGTCATTTTCGGAATCGAACTTATGAATTCTTCATAGGGCAACTGCTCGACGGAGGCGACGGACATTTGCACAAAGGTCCGTAACCTGGAAGATAGGGTTGTCGTAAACAGGCGGGCAAAATTTTCATGCATGCGTGTCAACGTTCGGATTTGGTCTTTTGAAAAACGGAGGGCCCGTTTAAAATCATACGTCGTTATTTTTTTTTCATCGATCTCCTTGCGCAATTCCTCCGCATCCTTCTCCCCTGTGGACAGGGCTGACAACAAGTCATCGATTTCGCCTTGCGAGAGTACGTCTGCCATCACTACCAACTCCGGTTTATCAATGTTTCTTCTTCGTTACCATGCTCTTTTTCGGCGACGCCCGGGAACCAAGGGTGGCCGTCATCGTATGATCCGGCTTGTCGTATACACTCTCTCCACTTCTCCGGTATCAAGCAAGTCATTAATATCTTCCTGTAATCCAGCTTCCAGCGTTTATAATCCATCTGAACTGCCCAATTCATCTGCGTCCATCTCCGCCAATCGATAAATAATCGCATTTTGTATTTGAAAGTCCCGTTTTTCCAATTCTTCAGTCGTATCATTGGAATCTGCCTGGATCCGAAACGAGGCACGTACGTAATGATCTCCCGCCAAATTCGTCGTTAATTCTTCCGTGTCCCAAGAACGATCGATGACTTCATCAATCCCGGGGTCTTCATTTTCCGCCGCTGACCCGCTTCCCGTTTGACCGGCAAGAAAAAACGCCGCCGTTATGCTGACGAGCAATAGCCCAATGATAATGCTAAACGTAATGACCAACTTTTTCATCGAGACGCCCCCTCTCTTCCTCATGGCCAAAATCTTTTATCGATTCTTTGCTGCATTAATATGTAGTCGCGGCGGGCTTGCACCTTTGAAACCTCAGAGGGAGATCTCCCCCTCTGATGAAAGTCAGTTTATTTATTTCATATTCATAATTTCTTGCAAGACTTCATCGGACGTCGTAATAATGCGTGTATTGGCTTGTAAACCACGTTGACCGGAAATCATTTCCACAAATTCTTCGGAAAGGTCAACGTTCGACATTTCCAACATGCCCGCGGCGATGTCACCGGCACCACCGGTTCCCGCTTCCAAATTATTTACGTCTCCCGAGTTAGCCGTTTCCCCGTATAAATTGCCGCCCAAGCTTTCCAACCCTTCCGGGTTCGCAAATGTAGCCAAACCAATCGTCCCCGCATCTTCAGGTTCGCCGTCGATCACTTGCGTCACCGTACCGTCGCTGCCAATGCTGAAATTGGATGCCTCCTCAGCAATATTAATGGTGCCACCATCGTCGTCGAGCACATAATATCCATCTGCGGTCACGAGATCCCCATCACTGTCACGGGAAAAATTGCCCACGCGGGTGTAAAATTCTCCGCCATCCGGATTTTGAATCCGAAAGAAACCATCCCCTTCAATCGCGAGGTCAAGTTCACGGTTCGTCGGTTGCGTCGGCCCTTGGGTATGAATCGTATCGATAGAGCCGGTCTGCGTGCCTAGCCCTACTTGTTCCGGATTTGACCCTCCTTGGGCATCTCCGGGTGCAGTTGCGCCTTGCATTTGTTGGCTCATCATGTCTTGAAAAGTAAAACGCCCTTTTTTAAACCCATGCGTATTCACATTAGCAATATTATCGCCGATAACGTCCAATTTCGTTTGATGGTTTTGCAAGCCGGAAATCCCGGAATACATGGATTGCAACATGGAATAACCCCTCCTGTTTGGTAAAGTAAATGCGACTCTTCATCAAAATCTATCGTTGATATCAGTGAATAATGATGGCCATAAAACTAGCTAACGGGGGAAAAACACGGAAAGCGTCGTGTTTTTCCGCAGCGGTGACCATCGTTCATGATTACATCTATTTTTCAACCATAGATTTTAGTGTTGATCAATAAATGCTTATGTTTCCTCATTTTCGTGCTCCAAGCCGATTTGAGCCACTTGCCTGCTGTCAATCCAACGCCCTTCATCGAGAAGCAGCTCAATGTCCCCCTGTTCGCTTCTGCGCACGGAGGTGACTTCGTTTTCCGCGTACTGAATGTCTCCGTGATCTTCATCAACGAGGCTTGCCCACTTGACCGTCGTTCCGATCAACTCGCTTTGTTGAACGAGGGCACTCCCTTCTTGCCGATCAACGAAACGTTGCATTGCTTCATTCATATTGGTCATTTGTTCCAAAGAAGAAAACTGCGCCATCTGGGCAATAAATTCCCGATCATCCATCGGGTCAAGGGGATCCTGATTTTGCAATTGGGCAATTAAAATTGTTAAAAAATCATCCTTGCCGAGCATGGCGTCCTCCGGCTCCGCAACCTGTCCTTCATTCATGCCTCTTTCACCCGGGGCAGCCGTGGTTTGCATGTTCACGTCCATCTGAATGTCACCTCCCTATTCCTCCTGATTTAACGTCGTCTGTAACCATTCTTCAAAGGATGGGAGGTGTTTCCCATCCCTGTCTTCATCGCTTTCTTCTTCATATGCGGAAGCATCTTCATCCGCCGAGTGTTTTCCTTCTCTTCGTTCGTCGGCAACTTCGGTGCGCGCTTCATCAACAACGATCCGTTCCACCGGGAGCTGTTGTTGGTGGAATGCGTGTCGAAGATTGGGTAGCTGGGACTCCACCAATTCACGGGCCAGCGCTGTTGTCGTCACGAGCCTTGCTTGTAAGACTCCGTTATCTCTTGTGATTTGCACGTCCAATCGACCCAAGCTTTCAGGATGAAGTTTAATTGTCAATTGTTGCCTGCCTTCTCCATCAGAGCGCAAGTGCCCTTTGCTGAGCGCTTGTTGAAATTGTTTCATGAAAGCCATCGCCCGTGCATGCTCGGTTTTTTGATCGCCGATATGAATATTCAATTGTTCCCCTTGATTCAAGGCTTGCATCGTCATCGTTTCATTGAAAACGAATGCAGCAGGAGGCGGGGTTCCATGATTGAGCTTCGGAAGGATCATTTCCATCTTTACAGCTGCATTTGAGGGTTCAAAACGATAAAAGCGGGGGGCAACTTCTGTTGTTTTTCTGCTTTCCTTCACATGACCGGAAGCATCCCCATAATTTTGCGTTCCAATCTCCCTTCCCGGCGACGAATACAATTGTTGGGCGTACTGGGCAAGCTGTTCACGTATCGGTTTTGCATTTTCACCCTCTTCAGCGACAAAAGCGATAAGAGCTATTAATGGCGGTAGGTTAGCCTCCTTCAATTCTTCGGCAAAAGCGAATGCCTCCTCGTTTTCCCCGGGCCCTTTTTCACTGTCGAGGAAGATTGTTTCAAGCATTTCCGGAATGGGGAGGCCGGCATCAATGATAAACGCCGCTATTTGTTCAAAATCGAAAGAAAGGAAGTCTTCTCCTTCGTTTTCGCTCAACGCTTCTTCTGCAATCATCATCACATTTTCCCAATCAATGTCCTCAAAGAAAGATTCTGCTTCAGGGAAGGAGCGAACCCAGTCATAAAACAGTTCCAGGATAGCTTCTATATCAGGCAAATCTTTGTTCACGGTTTTTTCTAACATATCTTGGCTAGTCAGTGAGCCTTCCTCTTGCGAAAATGCCTCGTTCTTTTCTTGGAAATGGGCAAGCTGTTGCGCAAACGTTTGCTCAAGGTTCTCGCCCAATCCTTCCATGGATGCCGGAACGAACCCAGAGACTCCTTCATGGAATGAAAACGACTGTAATCCTGCTGGAATCACCTTTTCACCTCCCTTCGCAGTTGACGCTTAATCGGTTAGCAAGGCCGTAATTTCAGCGGCTCGTTCCGGATCCATATTTTCCAGAATCGCCGAGCGGCTATCATCATTCATCTCCGACATGTGCAACAAAATCTCATCATTTGTCAGTTCTTCCATAATTTCAGCCGCCTGTCCCGGTCTCATATTTTCATAGACGCGGGCAATCCTCGTGAGCGCTTCCGGACCATCAGCCTCGTCAAGCTCCTCGGTGCTTGCTTCTGCAAAGGCTTCATCCTCTTCCATTTGCTCGATCTCGTCTTCCAATTCCTCAATGGTGTCCTCCGCTTCTTGCAGCTGCTCTTCAAGGTTGGCAACTTCTTCATCGCTTTCGGCAAGGGACGGTTCCTGTTCGTCCCTGTCTTCTTCTTCGCTCATCCAAGTGGATGCTTGTTCCATTGGGTTCATCCCCAATGCCGATAAGACGATCGCCCCAATGATAACGAGAAATGCCCCGGGAATAACGATGAACAGCACAAAACGTTTGAAGCCGTTTCCCTTCTTCTCTTTTCTGTTGACCATTGCGTCACCTGCTTTGCAACACTTGTCGGGAAGCGAGTTCATCCATGAGTTTTTGTTCTTGCTTCTTCATTTCCCGGACGTGTTCTTCCCACTTGCGCCCTTTCATCTTTTCGTATTTCTTTGCCTCGATCGTTGCCGTTTGCCATTCTTTTTTCCGTTTGACCATCGTCTTTCGGGCCGCATTTGTTTTTGCTTGGCTCCGGTCAATGGCGGTTTCAATGTTTGTTCTTGCCAATTGTTTGCTTTGCAAGGCCGCGATCGTCGTGCCCGCTTTGCAATCTTGTGTTTGGCTATCATCAAGGGTTTCACGCGCTTTCAACCATTGATATAACTCGTAGCCAACGGATTCAAATTTCCCGGCGGCTTCTTCATACCCTCTCCTGCATTCGGCAGCTTCACGTTCTTTCACTTCCAACACCTTTTCAAGGGCAAACGTAAAAGACATCACTCATCTCTTCCTTTCCTTGCCAGCAACTGTAATTGTTCAATCGTCTCCGTTATGGGATGAGCTTGTTCGGTTCCCTGTTGCAAAAATTCCTGAATATCGGGTTGCACTTGTATGGCAAGGTCCACGTCTTCTGACGTCCCTTTCTTATAAGCGCCCACTTGGATCAAATCCTCACTGTCTTCATAGGTAGCCAAATGTTGCCGGATCGTCATAGCCGCCTCCAAATGTTCCTTTGGAACAATATCTGTCATCAAACGGCTGATGCTTTTTAAAACGTTTAAAGCCGGATAATGCCCTTTATTCGCCAATTTTCGATCAAGAATGAAGTGACCGTCCAAAATCCCCCGCACAGCATCCGCAATCGGCTCATCCATATCATCACCATCGACAAGCACGGTATAGAAGGCGGTGATCGACCCCCGTTCATTGGCTCCCGATCGTTCAAGCAATTGCGGCAAAAGGGAAAAGACAGATGGGGTGTACCCTTTTGTCGTCGGCGGCTCCCCGGTGGCAAGGCCGATTTCGCGTTGTGCCATCGCAAAACGGGTGACCGAATCCATCATTAAATTAACGGTTTTTCCCCGGTCGCGAAAATATTCCGCGATTGCCGTCGCCGCCATTGCGCCTTTAATACGTACGAGGGCCGGTTGATCGGATGTGGCGACGACAACGATCGTGTTCTTCAATCCTTCAGCCCCGAGATCCTTTTCAATAAAATCCTTGACTTCCCGGCCTCGTTCGCCGATCAGCGCGATCACATTGATATCGGCTTCCGAAAATTTTGCAAGCATCGCCATCAAGGTGCTTTTTCCGACGCCACTGCCGGCAAAAATCCCGACTCTTTGGCCTTCGCCGACCGTTAACATGCCATCAACTGCCCGTACACCGAGAGAAAGCGGCTTGACAATTCTAGGGCGCGCCAGCGGGTTCGGCGCTTCCCTGTCAACAGGAAATTTATGTAACCCTTTGGGCAGATCGCCGCCATCAAGCGTCCTCCCCAGACCATCAATGACCTTTCCGATTAATCTTGTCCCCACACCGATTTCTAAAGGTTTTCCCGTGCTTTTCACGAGGGAACCGGGCTGAATATTTGCGGTTTGCGAATATGGCATCAATAGAATGCGCGCGTCTTTAAAGCCAACGACTTCCGCGCGTATCGGTTCACGGGTGTTATCCGTGAAAATAAAGCAGAGAATCCCTACGGCCGCTTGTGGCCCTTTCGCCTCGATTGTCAGGCCGACGACACGTGTTACTTTTCCCATCCATTTCAATGTACGAACGTCATCAAGCTGCTCTTTCACATCTGCGGCTCTCAAGGTCCCCTCTCCCCGGCTAACAGTTCGTGAAGCTCGGTTTGCAACACCTCTAACTGATCGTCTAATGAAGCGACCAAACGCCCGTATGGCGTTTCAATCAAGCAACCATTCTTATCCAAATCCTCATCCGGGAAAAACCGAATGCGTTCTGTGTGGCTGAGAAGGGCTTGCCACTCCTCCCGTTGTTGAACGGTTTCCCCGTAACGATCCGGATGGACAAATATATCGACCTCGCTTTGATCTTTCACTTCCCGGAGGGCTTGTCTTACGAATTGGGACCAATGATTCTCCATTTCCAGCTTTTCGCCAAGGATTTTTTCCGCGAGCTTCACGGCCAGGTCAATAATCGTAGGTTCGGCACCGTCCATGTATTGGCGGTAATCCTCGTGAGCTGCGGTGACAATATTTTTGGCTTCGGCAATGATGGTTTGATACGTTTCATAGCCTTGTTCCTTTCCTGCTTGAAGCCCCTGTTCTTCCCCTTTGCTTTTTGCATCGTTGTATGCTTTTTCAATGGTTTCGTCCAGGTCGGCACGGGCTTTTTCCATCTCTTTTTCCATGTATTCCTTTTCCGATTTTGCTTTTGCGATGATCGTTTCCGCTTCTTCATGGGCTTTGGCAAGCACTTTTTGCTTTTTGCCGCCCTTCGATCCCTCTGACGCTTCATCCGCATCCGCGGCAAGGTTTTGTCCGTTTCTTTCACGTATCGGCTGCAGCAGGACAGCGTGGGGGTCATTCGCCTTTAGGCTTGATGTATCTGCTTTAATAATGTTAGACAACAATATCGTCTCCCCCACCACGGGCAATGACGATTTCGCCCGCTTCTTCCAGGCCCCGTACCGTCCCGACAATTCGCATTTGCGCGTCCTCCACGTCTTTAAGACGAACAGGTCCCATGTATTCCAATTCTTCTTGAAAGGTTTCGGTCATCCGCGTGGACATATTGCTGAAAATGATTGTTTTCACTTCGTCACTGACCATTTTTAAAGAAAGCTGTAAATCTTCTTGACCCGCTTCGCGGATAATGCGTTGGATCGAGCGATTATCAAGCGTGACGATATCTTCAAATACGAACATCCGCTTTTTGATCTCATCGGCAAGTTCCGGATCTTGAAATTCCAGGGAGTCAATGATCGTGCGCTCCGTTCCCCGGTCGACGCTATTCAACACATCCACGACCGATTCAATCCCGCCCGCCTCTTTATAGTCTTGAGATACAGCCGAAGAAAGTTGCCTTTCAAGAATGCCTTCCACTTCGTTAATGACATCCGGAGACGTGCTATCCATCAACGCGATTCGTTTCGCAACATCTGCTTGCACCTCGGAAGGCAATGCCGAGAGAATTTGCCCCGCTTGTTCTGCATCCAAATAAGAAAGAACGAGGGCGATCGTTTGCGGATGTTCATTTTGGATGAAATTTAGAATCTGCATCGGTTCAGCTTTGCGGGCAAAATGAAACGGGCGAACCTGAAGCGTGGACGTAAGTTTCGTGATAATTGCCATGGCTTCTTCTTCCCCGACGGCTTTTTCCAACACATCCCGCGCATAGCCGATGCCACCTTGCGTCATATAATCTTGGGCAACCGCGAGCTGGTGAAATTCACCGATGATTTTATCTTTCGTCTCGCTTTCCACTTTGCGAACGTTGGCAATCTCAAGCGTCAATTGTTCAATTTCTTCCGGTTGCAATTGCTTGTATACGTTAGCCGAGACATCGGGTCCCATGGAGATGAGAAGAATTGCCGCTTTTTGCTTGCCGGTCATTTCTTTTTTCCCTCTCGCCATTGATACTCCCCCCTAATCTTCCGACATCCACGTTCGGAGAAGTTTGGAAAATTCCTCCGGTTTTTCTCTCGCCAGTCTTTCCAAGCGCTGCCGCTGCTCGCCTTCGATCGAATGATCTTCTTCCGGGATGTCGTCGAGCGCAACACGCGCTTCCTCCACTTCTTCATCGTCTATCACATAACGATTGCGCCTAATGAAAAAGACAATGGCTATAATCGCCGCCAAAATGCCGAGCGCCAATATGTAGACCCATGCCGGTATTCCCGCGGATTCCGGTTCTTCATCGGTATCCATATTGCCCATAAATGGCTGGGCGGAAACAAAAATTTTATCCGTGATTTCTCCATCATCCATGTCTTCCAAATAAGTTTCGTCGATGCTCGTTGTGACGACCGTTTCCAAAATCTCTTCAATGTTATCGACGGTGTCCGCCGGCAACGACAACATATCTTCCGGATCCGGCGGTTCAACAATGACTTGAATACCTAAGTCCCTTAACTTGTAAGGACTTTCCTGGATTTGGCGATGAATGCGGTTGACATCGCTGTTTACCCGCTCTTCGATTCTTTCGTAATCGCCGTCCCCACCGGCACCGACACCGGGATAGTTGGCAATGTCATCTTCCCCTGTTCCGGCAACGCCTTCCTCGGGAACTTCTTCGCCTTCATACGTTTCGATGATCGACTCTGCGCTGATCTCAATCCCTTCCATTTGCTCTTCATCGACCGGTTCCACCAGTTCTTCTTCCCGCGTTTCCTGGGTGAAATCGATATCCGTCGTGACCGAAACCATCACGCTGTTTTGCCCCATCATTGTGCCCAACATCTGTTGAAGGTTTTGTTGCAGGTCACTTTCGACGGTACGGCTGATTTCCCGTTGTTGATCATAGGCTTGTTGCGTTCCATCGATGGCCCCTTGGTCCTCATAATGGTATTGATTCGCCAGCTGATCCGTAATCGTGATATTTTCCACAGGCAATTGGGGGATGCTTCTTGAAGCGAGGTGATACAGCGCCTGCACGTTTTCTTGATCCAACTGATAGCCGCCGGCAAGCGAGAGAACGATGGAAGCGTTGGATTCTTCCGGTTCGTCGCTCACCCACACCGTTTCTTCCGGCAGCGTGACCATAACGTCTGCCTGCGAAACACCATCCACCGATTGCATCAAATGTCCAAGCTCCGTTTCCAGCGTCGCTTTTTCCATGACGGAAAATTCATTTTCCGTCATCCCGAATCCAAGTTGATCCTGAAAATCTTCATAGCCGATGGAACCGCTTTGCGGAATCCCTTCCGCGGCCAATTCCACTTTTAGCTGATCGACGCTTTCCCTAGGCACTAAAATAGCTGTCCCGTCGTCGGTAACCTCCGACGGGACCCCCCTGCTGTCGAGCGTTTCTTTTATTTGGCCGGTTTCTTCAACGGGCAAATCATTGTACAACGGGGCATAGTTCGTCCGTGTACCGAAAAAGATGAGCAGCACGATGAATATGAGGAGTAACAGTGCCCCGCCGATGATGAGCAGTTGCTGATTTTTCGTTCTACCCGACCAATGCTCCCGAATTTTATTTCTGTACATATGTATCTTTTCGTTCATTTCATGTTCACTTTCCCATCAAGTTAAGGCGTCTATAAAGTCATTCTCATTACGCTGTCGTATGCGTCGATTACTTTATCCCGCACCTCTACCGTTGCCTGCAAGGCTACGCCTGCCTTCTCGGAAGCAATAAAGACGTCATGCATATTGTCCACTTCTCCAGTCAACAGTTGTTCTGTCTTTTCCGTGGATGCTGACTGGTAGTCTTGTACATTTTGCAACGCTTCGTTTAATATATTTCCAAAACTGTTTTGCACTTCGTCCGTGCGCACCTGTTCGCTTTTCCCGGATTCCGCCGGGCTGTTCGCTGCCTGCGGGGATAACGGTGAAAGGGGCATCTCCCCGGGCGGGTGCCCTTGTATCATTGGCATTTTCTTTCCTCCCTCTTTTAGCCTCGTCCGATTTCCATGGCGTTCATTTTCATAGCTTTATGAGCATCGAACACGGTTACGTTAGCTTCATACGATCGTGTGGCCCCCATAACATCCACCATCTCTTTCAGCGGATCAACGTTGGGAAGCTCTACATTTCCGTCCTCATCCGCATCCGGATGCCCAGGTTGGTGCATTGTTTGAAAAGGCGTCTGATCTTCAACGATGCCGGTCACTTGCACGCCTTCGGTGTTTTCCCTTTCCGCGTTTTGCAAATGGGAAGCAAACGACGGCCGGTTTTCCTGAGGCGCCATCGTCACCATTTTTCGCCGGTAAGGTTCCCACTCCCCATCGACCATGCGTCCCCTCGTCGCCGATGCGTTCGCCATATTCCCCGATGCCGTATCCATGCGCAGGCGTTGCGCGGTTAAGGCGGAAGCGGTCGCGTTCATTCCATCAAACATCGCCATGCTACTGACCTCCCAAAGCGGTTTTCAAGTTGCCAAACTGTCCGTCCATCCGATCAACGAGCGCAGATTGATAGATTTGATTGTTGGCCATTTCCGCCATCTCTTTGTCCATATCTACACTGTTGCCGTTATGATTATAGCTTCGGCTGCGGTCAACGGATGTGTAGGCCTCGCGATGCCCCTCGCCAAAGTCCACATGCCGTCCGTCCGTCTTTTGGGAATCAAACTGTTGCCTTGCATCACCCAACATGTGTTCAAAGCTTGCCTTCCGAGCTTTATAGTTCGGCGTATCTGCATTTGCGATGTTGTTCGCGATCGTATTTTGTCGAAGTTCGGCTCCGTCCAACCCGTTGTGCAATTGGTCGATGGTCGATGAAAACAAAGCCATGGCTCACTACCCCCTTGTTCAAAAATAACTAAAACGTTAAACCCAGACTTATATACTTAATACTTATGTTGGATTTAATTTGTCCTCCCCATTGTATAAAAAAGACAAGATAAATGTCTATCAGAATCGAAAAAAAGCAAAAATCAGTAACTTTTATCTATGCAAACCAAAAATAAGTCCACTTAATTTAAGTCTTTATGCTCATATTTGTTCTCATAAAAGTTGTTTGGGCCTAAATTATTAATGGACGCGCTTAGGGGAGCCATTAAAATTATTCTGCCTTTTGGCGTAATAAAAAACACCCAATATCGTTTTTGAGATATTGAGTGTTTCATCCTATTCAAGAACTGCTGAATTATTTTTTTGTGGTTGATGTGGCAAAGTTGGATGCAAGGAAATCCATCCTATAAGCAGAAAAACCCTTTCACTTCCGGCAACGTACAAAGGGATGACGCGCCAATCGCGTAGACACGTCAAGAGACCCCGCAGCGCCAGTTTTTGCGGGAGAAGACTTGATCATTATGCGTCCCCGGAAAGCGTGGCCATGGAAGGCGGTATCCTGGCTTCAGCTGAAATCTGTAAGTTGTTCAGCAATCCCTGGTTAAATCGCACGGCCTTTCATGACGACCCTAATGCTGAGAAACGGGGCCAATTTGGGCGCCATGGACCTCCCATGGTGCCCGAAAAGCTGATATTCGGTCCTGTTCGGGCGCCAAAGACCTCCCATGGTGCCCGGAAAGCTGGCATCCGGTTCCGTTCGGCCGCCGTGACAGCTTCATGACGACGAAAACCCAACGGGAGACCCATTTCGGGCGCCATACGCCTTTCATGGTGACCTTACAAGCACGTTTCGACTCAATTCGGTCGCCATGAAGTCCTCGATCTAATTCTCATAAAAAAACAGCCTGTCCCCTCAATGAAGAGGAGACAGGCTGTCGTTAAGTGTCGTTTTATTCGTCGCGAAGACGCTCCAATTCGACGAGAAACTTGTTGTTTAGCACTTTAATATACGTTCCTTTCATGCCGAGGGAGCGAGATTCTATCACACCCGCGCTTTCCAGTTTGCGAAGAGCGTTAACAATGACCGAGCGCGTGATGCCGACACGATCGGCTATTTTACTGGCGACGAGTAATCCTTCTTTGCCGTCCAACTCTTCAAAAATGTGTTCGACAGCTTCCAATTCGCTGTAGGAAAGGGAACTGATCGCCATTTGCACAACCGCTTTGCTCCGGGCTTCATCTTCGATTTCGGAAGCTTTTTCATGAAGGATTTCCATGCCGACAACGGTCGCCCCGTATTCGGCTAACACTAAATCATCGTCACTAAACCGTTCATTTAAACGGGCGAGAATTAACGTTCCCAACCGTTGACCGCCACCGATAATCGGAACAATCGTTGTGAGCCCGGTGCGGAATAGGTCCCGGTTTTCCGTTGGAAAAGCGGTGTGCTCGCTGTCAATGTCGAGGTTTGGCGAAGTTTCATTGACGCTGGAAATACCGGCTGTGTATTCTTCCGGAAATTGTCGTTCTTCGAGAATCCGGTCGATTTTTTCATGGCCAATCTCTTGTTCAATCGAGTAGCCGAGCAATTTTCCACGGCGACTTACGACAAAAACGTTGGCAGCAATCACTTCACTTAACGTTTCTGCCATATCCTTAAAATCCACATGTTGGCCCGTCGTCTTTTGTAACATATCATTAATTTGCCTTGATTTCATTAGTAGTTCCATTGTGAATCATTTCCTCCTAATTGTTAAATTACAAAATAAAGTGGCTTGTGTCTTCGTTTCCAGCAACATCCGCGAGTTTTTCTTCGACATAAGGGGCAGTGATTGTGATTTTTTCCAGTGTGATATCGGAAGCCTCGAAGGACAGCTCTTCAAGCAATCGTTCGAGCAATGTATGCAAGCGCCTGGCCCCTATGTTTTCCGTTTCACGATTGACATGTTCAGCTAATTCGGCGATCTTGTCAACAGCTTCGTCAGAAAATTCTACATCTATACCCTCCGTTTTCAAAAGTGCCGAATATTGTTTGAGGAGGGCATTGTCAGGTTCACGAAGAATCCTGATAAAATCTTCTTTTGACAAATTCTCCAATTCCACGCGTGTCGGAAAACGGCCTTGGAGTTCGGGAATTAAATCCGAAGGCTTTGACATATGGAACGCACCGGCTGCCGCAAATAAAATATGATCGGTTTGTACCGTCCCGTGTTTTGTCGTCACCGATGCTCCTTCTACGATGGGGAGAATGTCACGCTGGACGCCTTCCCTGGAAACATCGGCGCTACTGCCTTGTTGTGATCCGGCTACCTTATCGATTTCGTCAATAAAAATCATCCCGAGTTGTTCCGTCTTTTTGACAGCTTGGTGGCTGACTTCTTCCATATCCACGAGTTTTTGTGCTTCATCGTCTGCGAGAACACCTCGTGCTTCTTTCACGGGCAACTCACGTTTTTTCTTTTTGTTCGGCATCATTTTTCCGAACATCTCCTGCATATTCATGCCCGTTTGTTCCATTCCCGTCCCTTGAAACATATCGGAAAAGGATGGGCTTTGTTCTTCTACTTCAACCGTGACGAGGTGATCTTCCAATTCGCCAAGGGCGAGTTGATGGGCGATGCGTTGCCTGCGTTCCCGATTGCTTTCCCGTTCCGATTCACTTTCGTCAGTACCTTCCTCCGTGTCTTCATTGGATGAAGTTTGAAAAAGCATTTCAAAGGGATTTTTTTGTTGCTGATTTTTTCGCTTAGTCGGAGACAAAAGCTTCACTAAGCGCTCATTTGCCTGTTTTTCTGCCTGTGGCCTGACCGTTTCCATTTTTTCAGCTTTTACAATACGGACGGCATGGTCGACGAGATCACGTACCATTGCTTCCACATCACGGCCAACATAACCTACTTCCGTAAACTTCGTTGCTTCCACTTTGACAAAAGGGGCACCGACGAGTTTCGCCAAGCGACGGGCGATTTCTGTTTTCCCTACGCCTGTCGGGCCAATCATGAGAATATTTTTCGGCGTAATCTCCTCGCGGATACCCTCAGGCACTTTACTTCGTCGATAACGATTGCGAAGCGCGATCGCTACCGCACGTTTAGCCTCATTTTGCCCGACGATGTATTGATTGAGCTGCTCAACAATTTGACGCGGGGTATGATTGGCATATTCCACCGGTTATCACCTTTCGTAACCCATTATACGGGAGGTTAAATTTCTTCAATCACGAGCCGGTCATTGGTGTATACACAGATTTCACCGGCAGTTTTAAGCGCTTCTTCGGCGATATCCCGAGCCTCGAGCCCGGAATGTCTCGCGAGTGCCCGACCGGCTGCAAGCGCGTAGAAACCACCGGAGCCAATAGCCAATATACCGTCATCGGGTTCAATGACTTCCCCCGTACCGGCAATCAACAGCAACTGACGATCATCCATAACGATCAGCATTGCTTCCAACTTTCTGAGAACCTTGTCGCTGCGCCATTCTTTAGCCAACTCGCGGGCTGCCCGTTGCATTTGGCCACCGTATTCCTGCAATTTCCCTTCAAATTTCTCGAATAAAGTAAACGCATCGGCGACCGAGCCGGCAAATCCCGCGAGTACCTTCCCGTTATAAATTCTGCGTATTTTTTTGGCACTATGCTTCATGACCGCGGCCTGCCCCATCGTGACTTGACCATCCCCGGCCATTGCGCCTTTGCCATTATGGCGAATGGCAAAAATCGTTGTTGCGTGAAAAGTGGACTCCATAATGACTCCTTTCAGGCTCGCGGGTGCGCCCCTTTATAAATCGTGCGTAAACGATCGGTTGTCACATGTGTATAGCGCTGGGTCGTCGACAAATGCTCATGACCGAGCAATTCTTGAACAGCGCGAAGATCAGCGCCTTCATTCAAAAGGTGGGTGGCGAATGTATGGCGCAAACTGTGCGGAGACATTTTTAAAGAGTGTGACGCTTCTTGTACGCGTTTATTCAACACGTAACGCAATCCGCGATCCGTTAATGTTCCGCCTCTATAATTCAAAAAAAGAGCGGAAGGACGATTTTTTTCGTGATTGGCTAACGCGCTCCTCCCGTCCTCGCAATACTTTATTAAAGCATCGAGGGCATAGGCGCCTATGGGAATGTACCGTTCTTTCCCGCCTTTTCCGGTCACATGGATGGTTTCCGTGCTCAAATCCAAATCGTCGAGCACTAAACCGCAACATTCCGATGCACGGATGCCGGTTGCGTAAAGCAACTCTATAATCGCAAGATCCCGTTGTTTTAGCGGATCTTCCCCTTCACAGACGCTCAATAGCGTTTCCAGTTCGTTCGAATAGAGAAAACGGGGCAAACGCTCGGTTTGGGTCGGAAACCTCGTGAACGACACGGGGTTGTTCTGTATTAGTGATTCCCTTTTTAAGAAGCGATAAAACGACCGAATGACAGAAAGTTCGCGGGCGATACTCGTTCTTGCCAAACCTTTGTCATGCAGATGAGTCAAATACATGCGAATGTGGCGGTAATCAACGGCACATACGTCTACTTGCAATTCCTCCTGCACATAGTGTTGCCAAACGCCCAATTGCCGTCTGTACGCGGCCATCGTATGAGCCGTCGCATTTTTTTCAACCTGTAAATATTGAAAAAATGCCAAATAAGGATCTCTCGAGTCTGAACGCATCAGCATTCACCTCAAATGGATTACTTTCCTCTATGATAAGCGTTTAAAGCTTAACATATTGCATCGTGTAAAAGCAAGATTTTATTCATAAAATTCTGATATGATTTTGCAATAAAGCGTTGCTTATTGATCGCTACTGAGCCTCCCACAATCAGCATATGGAAAACCCCAACTGATGACAAGGGGTTTTCCTTTCCATAAAAGGAATTGTCACTAAATCGTACACAATTATGCTAATTGGGCTCTTCACGATAATCGCAATTCGAACACTGTACCCGCACCGTTTTTTTGGCTTTTTTCTCGACGAGTAAGCTTTGGCACTTCGGGCACGGCCGTGCAATCGGCTTATCCCAAGACACGAACTCACACGCCGGGTAGCGATCGCATCCATAAAATGTCCGCTGTTTTTTACTTTTTCGTTCTACGACGTTCCCTTCTTTACACCGGGGACATTTTACGCCGATCGGCTTTAGAATGGCCTTTGTATTCCGGCAATCGGGAAAATTGGAGCAAGCCATAAACCTTCCATACCTTCCCATTTTGTAAACCATGGGATGCCCGCATTTTTCACAGTCTTCCCCTACCGGCTCGTCTTTGATCTCAACTTCTTCCATTTCCCGATCGGCTACTTTTAACCGTTTCTCAAACCCTTGGTAGAAGGTGTCGATGATCTCGATCCAGTTTTCTTTTCCTTCCTCAACGTCGTCAAGATCCGATTCCATTTGGGCGGTAAATTTCACGTTTAAGATTTCGGGGAAAAACTCGACGATGAGATCAAGAACAATCTCTCCAAGTTCCGTCGGCACGAAACGACGGTCCTGCAATGAGACATACCCGCGCCGCTGAATAGTGTCAAGCGTTGGCGCAAACGTGGAAGGACGGCCGATGCCCAGTTCTTCCATCGTGCGCACGAGTCGTGCTTCCGTGTATCTGGGCGGTGGTTGCGTAAAATGTTGCGTCGGCTCCAGCGATTCTTTTTGTGCCGTTTGCCCTTCTTCGAGCGCGGGAAGAAGTTTGTTTTCTTCCTTTTTGCGATCGTCGCTTCCTTCCACATAAACTTTCATGAACCCTTGAAATTTTATTTTAGATCCCGTTGCCCGAAAGATCATTCCGCCATTTTCCAAATCTGCCGTCATCGTATCCATGATCGCTGGTGCCATACGACTCGCCACCAGACGTTCCCAAATTAGACGATAGAGCCTTAATTGATCCCGGCTCAAGTGATCTTTGACTGATTTGGGTTCACGGGAGACAATCGTTGGACGGATGGCTTCGTGGGCGTCTTGCGTGTTCTCTCCCTGTTTCTTTGGCTTGCGGTCGCCGCCTACATATTGCTGTCCGTATTTTTCTTGAATGTAGGTCCGCGCTTCTTCTTTTGCCGTATCGGAAATTCGTGTGGAATCGGTACGCATATACGTAATTAAACCGACAGTGCCCTCTTTGCCCAGCTCTATTCCTTCGTACAATTGCTGGGCAATCATCATCGTCTTTTTTGCCCGGAAATTAAGCTTTCGGGCCGCTTCCTGCTGGAGCGAAGAGGTGATGAAAGGCTGTACCGGATTGCGTCGCCGTTCTTTTTTCTGAACGGAAGCAATCGTAAAATCGTCCCCTTTTATGTTGCCAAGGACTTCGTCCACATCTTCTTTTGTCTTCAAAGCCTCTTTTTTATTCCCTTTTCCATGAAATTGGGCTTCGAATGTTTCTTTTTCATATGAAAATGTTCCTTTTATGTTCCAGTATTCTTCAGGTTCAAACTGTTGAATTTCTTTCTCCCGGTCATTAATCATTTTTACGGCGATCGATTGTACACGTCCTGCGCTTAAACCCTTTTTCACTTTTTTCCAAAGCAACGGACTGATGTTGTAACCAACGAGCCGGTCCAAAATTCGACGTGCCTGCTGGGCATCAACGAGATCGGTATTAATAGTGCGCGGGTTTTTGAATGCTTCCTGAATCGCAGGTTTTGTGATTTCATTAAACACAACCCGGCAAGGCGTCCCTTCATCAATCCCCAAGCTGAATGCCAAATGCCACGCAATCGCTTCCCCTTCACGGTCGGGGTCCGCGGCAAGGTAGACTTTTTTTGCTTTTTTTGCTGCTTGTTTCAATTCTTGTAAAACCGGGCCTTTCCCGCGAATCGTAATGTACTTCGGGTTATATTGCTGATCCACATCCACGCCCATTTGTGATTTCGGCAAATCACGCACGTGTCCCATCGATGCTTTCACCGTATATTTTTTCCCTAAATACTTTCCTATTGTTTTTGCTTTAGCGGGAGATTCAACGATTACAAGGTAATCTGCCATCTCTAAAGTTTCCTCCCCCCTGATAAGGTAGCTCAAAGGCCTGTGCCACGTGTTGCGCAGGGCGATTTGAACATGTTCGAATTTTAATGTAAAACCTTCCTCATTATTAAACAACAATTTCGTGTTTGTCAAACAAAGTTTTTTGGTAAGGGGAAGAATTTTTCGAATTTGGGAGCGTTTACAGATCCGAGGATCGCAGGACAATCGCTGCTCCTTGTTCGATCAAACGGTTGGTGCCCATGGACATTTTGCTGTAAATCGTTCCGGGAAGGGCACATACATCGCGCCCCTGTTCCAACGCTTGATCAACGGTAATAAGTGTTCCCGAACGTTCGCCGGCTTCCACGACGAATATGCGGTCACTGAGCGCGCTGATGATGCGGTTGCGCTCCGGGAAATGCCACTTTTGCGGACGGCGGTCCGGGGGATATTCTGAGATGATTAAATGGTTATTCGCCAATGTTTCCGCAAGTGCCTTGTTCTCGCGGGGATAAATGTGAAAAAAGCCTCCGGCGATTACGGCGATCGTCTTGCCTTTCGCGATAATTGCACGTTTATGGGCGATGGTATCAATGCCTCTGGCCAAGCCGCTAACGATGACACGGCCGGATTGAACGACCGGAGGGAGCAGTTCTTCCGTGGCCCGCACACCATAGTTACTCGGTAGGCGCGTGCCGATAACAGCCAACGTTTCTTTGTTGCACAGAGAGAGATTTCCTTTGCAATAAATCACCCAGGGCGGGTCGGGCATTTGCAGCAGGCGTAACGGGTAGGAAGGGTCATCTTTCGTGATCGGAATGACTCCGAGCCCCTTCATTTCTTTCTCCAGTTCAACGACGGAGGTGCTTTTCCAATAGGATTGCCAAACGTGTGCCGATTTCGAGCGACAGCCGGTAAGGCCTATTAATGTGTCGATGGAATGCTTGGCATATCGTTCTAATGAGGGGTCATCTGCATGCAGGCGTTGAAGCGCGCGCCAAGTCATGCCGGGGGCGAGATGGGCGTGGAGCAAGCGTTGCCGGTACGAGGACATAGCGTCTCCTTCCATAGATCATATGTTCGATCTATCCTATTATAGCACATGCAAAAAAGAAGTCAAGACTAAAAAAGACACCTGTCACACTTTTTATGACAGATGCCTTTCACGGTATTAATTGCGAGGTTCATGCGTTAAGCATGCATCATACAAATTGTTTTCTTTCAACGTTTCAATCATCGTTTCTCCGATAATCGCCGGTGTTTCGGCAATGGCAATACCGTTATCGGCCATTGTCTTTTTCTTTTCATCCGCAGTGCCTTTGCCGCCGGAAATAATTGCTCCTGCGTGGCCCATACGTTTCCCCGGAGGCGCAGTGGCGCCGCCAATAAATCCGACGACCGGCTTGTTCATGTTTGCTTGCACCCATTCGGCTGCTTCTTCTTCTGCCGTACCGCCGATCTCTCCGATCATAACGACTGCTTTGGTATCGTCATCTTCATTAAATAGATTCAACGCATCGATGAAATCGGTCCCGTTCACCGGGTCGCCGCCGATGCCGACAGCCGTCGACTGTCCGACGCCGGCCGCGGATAATTGATCTACCGCTTCATACGTGAGCGTTCCGGAGCGGGAAACGACGCCAACGTGCCCTTTTTGATGAATATAGCCGGGCATAATGCCGATTTTGCACTCATCCGGCGTGATGACACCCGGGCAATTCGGCCCGATTAAACGGGTCTTTTTGCCTTCCATGTAACGCTTGACTTTTAACATATCGATCACGGGAATGCCTTCCGTGATACAAATAACGACATCAAGCTCGGCATCGACCGCTTCAAAAATAGCGTCAGCCGCAAGTCCCGGTGGAACGTAAATAACGGAAGCGGTAGCTCCTGTTGTGTCTACGGCTTCTGAAACGGTGTTGAATACCGGCACACCTTCAATTTCGGTGCCGCCTTTTTTCGGCGTGACGCCGCCTACAATTTGCGTCCCGTATTCGATTGCTTGTTTTGTATGAAAGAGGCCGGTGGAACCGGTAATCCCTTGAACAATTACTTTCGTATCTTTATTAATTAAGATACTCATAGTAGCGTGCCCGCCTTTCTATTTTACTAAGTCTACGATTTTCTCGGCACCATCTGCCATGGAGTCTGCAGCGGTAATATTTAAGCCTGATTCTTCGAGAATTTTCTTGCCTTCACCAACGTTTGTGCCTTCCAAACGGACAACGAGCGGCATCGTGAGACCGATTTCTTTTGTTGCCGTTACAACACCTTCCGCGATGACGTCACACTTCATAATTCCGCCGAAAATGTTGACGTAAATGCCTTTGACGTGTTCATCTTCGAGGATGATTTTAAACGCGGCGGTTACTTTCTCTGCCGTTGCGCCGCCTCCCACGTCAAGGAAGTTCGCCGGTTCGCCGCCATTATGCTTAATGATATCCATCGTCGACATGGCCAGGCCAGCGCCGTTGACCATACAACCGATGTTTCCATCGAGGGCGATGTAGCTAAGGTCATATTTGGATGCTTCGATTTCTTTCGGATCTTCTTCGTCGAGGTCACGAAGGTCCTGGATATCGTTTTGACGATAAAGGGCGTTGTCATCGAAATTTAGCTTCGCGTCAAGCGCCAAAACGTCGCCGTCTTTTGTCGTAACGAGCGGATTGATCTCCGCAACGGAGCAATCGTTTTCCATAAACACGTCAAAAAGCCCGCTCATAAACTTAACCGCTTTTCCGAGGGAATCGTTCGGAATGTTCATGTTAAACGCAAGTCGACGCGCCTGGAAGCCTTGCAAGCCAATCGCGGGGTCGATAAATTCTTTAAAGATTTTTTCGGGTGTTTCGGCCGCTACCTCTTCGATTTCGGTGCCGCCTTCTTCCGAGCCCATCAAAACGATCCGGGAAGTACTGCGGTCCAATACCAAACCGATGTAATACTCTTGGTCAATGTCGCAGCCTTCTTCAATGAGCAAGCGTTTTACTTCTTTGCCTTCAGGGCCTGTCTGATGAGTGACGAGTGTTTTGCCGAGAATCTCCTCGGCATATGTACGCACTTCATCCTCATTCTTCGCTATTTTTACACCGCCGGCATTGCCGCGGCCGCCGGCATGAATTTGCGCCTTCACGACGCGCACGTCCGTTGTTAATGAACGGGCTTTTTCGACGGCTTCTTCCACAGAGAAAGCCTCATACCCCGTCGGCACAGCGACGCCGTACTGTCGGAGGAGATCTTTGCTCTGGTACTCATGAATATTCATGTTCTGTCCATCCTTCCTATGAGTACTTATCAATTCGATCATGCGATAAAGGAGCGATGAATATCACCTGTCCAATACCTTTACACACATTTTTTATGATACCAGTCTTTTGGAAAAGAATAAAGGGCAAGATTCGTGTGCATTCTTGTTTTTTCCCATTATTTTTCGTATGATAAAAATAATCTATCGAAAGGAGATGAGCGATGAATCGTAGGGAACGACAAGAACCCCTTGAATTAAAATATTTCAGACTTTTGGAAGGACGAATGCATCTCTCCCCGGAAGAAAAACGACAATACACCAATGCTCAAAAAGGGTTTGAAGGTGAGATGACATTTGACCGTTGGATCGAGCAAAATCTATCGACCGATCACCTTCTAATAAAAGGCTTGTTGCTCGAACATAAAGGGGAATTATTTCAAATTGATACCCTTCTTATTTTTTCTTGGCAAATCTATCTCTTTAATGTAAAAAATCACACCGGTGATTATTATATTAATGGAGAAAAATGGCACTTCATATCCGGTGCTGAAATCAAGAGCCCCTTCCTTCAGTTACAGCGAAGTGACTTTCTCCTTCGTCAATTGCTTCGAAAACTTGGCACAAACGCTCCTATCGAGCCCTCACTAGTTTTTATCCACCCTGAATTCATTTTGTATAATGCTCCCCCACAGCTTCCTATCATTTTTTCCGGCCAACTCAATCGATTTAAAGAAAAACTGAACGGCAAACCTTCTAAAATAGAGCAAAAACATGAAAGACTTGCCGAGCGATTAATTTCTTCGCACTTGGAAGATTCGCCGCATACTCGGTGGCCGGACTACGACTATCAACAGTTGAAAAAAGGAGTGACTTGCACTAAATGCGCAGCTTTTATGTCCGACAATGAGAGAAAATGGATATGTGCCGGTTGCGGCCACGAGGAAGACAACGAAACAGCCATTCTACGAAGCGCAAAGGAATATCAATTTCTATTCCCGGATAGAAAAATGACCACAAACGTGATTAGTGAATGGTGCGGGATCAATGGTTCCAAGAAAAAAATAAGAAGAGTTCTATCAAAACATTTCAAACACCTTAGTCAAGGGAAAGGTTCATATTATGTTTAGTTACGATCAGTGTTGGTTTTTACCGCCGACCGGATACCAGGTTAGTAACCCTTTAATCGTTTTCCGCTGGTTCTTCGGGTGTTAATTACATGATTAGTGGCCCCTCGAGCGAGGGTTTTGCCTTTGTTCCGGTGCTAATGACTCGATTAGTCACCCTTTTAACCGGTTTTCACGGCTGTTCGGGTGCTAATTGCATGGTTAGTGACCCTTCGAGAGGGGGTTTTGACTCTGTTCCGGTGCTAATGACTCAATTAGTAACCCTTTAATCGTTTTCCGCTGGTTGTTCGGGTGTTAATTGCATGATTAGTGGCCCCTCGTGCGTGTTTTTTATCGCTGTTCGGGTGCTAATGACTCGATTAGTCACCCTCCAATCCGATTTTCCCTGCTGTTCGGGTCCTAACCCACGATTGTACGCCCTCGTTCGAGCGTGTTTTTTCCTCTGTTCAGGTGCTAATTAATCAATTAGTAACCCTTTAATCGTTTTCCGCTGGTTGTTCGGGTATTAATTGCATGATTGGTGACCCCTCGTGCGTGTTTTTTATCGCTGTTCGGGTGCTAATGACTCGATTAGTCACCCTCCAACCCGATTTTCCTTGCTGTTCGGGTCCTAACCCACGATTGTACGCCTCCGTTCGAGCGTTAAAAACCGCCGGCGCGCACGCCTAGCGGTAATTGTAAAACCCTTCTCCAGATTTACGGCCTAATTTCCCGGCTTTCACATACTTAATAAGAAGTGGGCACGGCCGATATTTTTCGCCAAGTGTTTCATACAACTTCCACCGTTTCCTTGTTCATTTTTTTCCCGAGATCCTGCACAATCCGTACCGTTTCTTCGGAAGTATCCAATCCCTTGATCATCTCTATCAGCTTCATTTTGTAAACCGGATTGAAAAAATGCATGGCCATCACTTTCTCAGGGCGATTCATCGCCGCGCCGATCTCGGTCGGGCTGAGCGTTGATGTATTTGTCGCCAAGACGGTATAATCCGGGCGATACGCATCAAGCTGACGGAAAGCCTCCACTTTTAACAGGATTTCTTCCAACACCGCTTCGATGACGACGTCTGCCTTGCGGACCGCTTCCCGCAGATTATTTTCATAGCTTAATTGTTGCTTCGCCGCTTCTGCCTGACCACCATCGGTAAACCCTTTATCTGCGCCTTTTTTGCAATAATTTCCCAATCACTCCCCTTCCCTGCTCAAGGTTGGCTTCATCAATATCACCCGGAAACCGCTCAAAGCAGCCGTATAAGCGATGCCTCTGCCCATCGTACCAGCTCCCACGATACTAATTTGTTGCAACACACTCACCCCTTATCCCTTTCAAGCATTAAAGCCATGCCCTGACCACCGCCGACGCACAAGGTCGCGATGCCAAACCGTTCATCTTTTCGTTTCATTTCGTAAAGAAGCGAGGTGGTAATCCGCGCGCCTGTGGCTCCTAGCGGGTGGCCCAAAGCAATCGCCCCGCCGTTGCGATTGACATCCACCTCCGGAAGGCCAAGTTCTCGGATGACCGCCAATGACTGGGAGGCAAACGCTTCATTCAGTTCCCATACCCCGATGTCTTCTTTTTGCTTTCCCGTTCGTTCCAAAAGCAGCTCAACTGCCGGCACGGGACCGATGCCCATCACTTCCGGGTCAACGCCTACAGCCGTCCAGTCTACAATCGTCGCCATCGGTGCCACGCCGAGCGCCTCTGCCTTTTCTTTCGTCATCAGCACGAGAGCGGATGCGCCGTCATTGCGCCCGCAAGCATTCCCTGCCGTCACCGATCCATCCGCTTTAAATGCCGGTTTCAAAGACGCGAGCTTCTCCGTGGACGTCTCCCGAGGGTGCTCATCGACGGAAAACGTAAACGAACGCTTCCGTTCTTTCACTTCCACAGGCACAATTTCATCCGCAAACGTCTCGTTTTCAAGCGCGCGCTTCGCCTTCTCCTGGCTTTCAAATGCAAAGGCGTCTTGGTCTTCACGGCTAATTTCATAGCGATCCGCCACATTTTCCGCAGTCGCGCCCATCCCAAGTTTGTCCCCATAAATGTCCATCGGTTGTTGCCCGGCTTCCAGGTTGGAGTCCACAAGCTTCTGTACCCCTTCCCCATAGCGGGTGTTACGCAAATACATAGGTGCTTGGCTCATGTTTTCCGTCCCGCCGGCAACGACGACATCTGCCTGTCCGAACAAAATTTGTTGGACACCGGACCCAATGGCCTGCATACTCGACGCACATAGGCGATTAACGGTAAACGCCGGTTTGCTCTCCGGTACCCCCGCCCGCAAGGCGGCAACTCGGGCTACATTTGATGAAGCAGTCGTTTGCCGAACTTCCCCAAGGATAACTTCATCCACATCGGCTTTTTCAATCCCGGCTCTTGAAACCGCTTCTTTAATCACCGTGCTGCCGAGGTGACCGCTGTCTACATTTCTGAGCGCCCCCCCAGCGCGCCCGACAGCGGTTCGCACGGCGCTTGCAATGACAATCTCTTTATTTTCAACCTTCAAATGGATTCACCCTTTCTATTTTCCTTGGAAATTTGCCTTTCTTTTCTCCAGAAAAGCACTTGTTCCTTCATATTTATCATCGGATTGGAAAGCGACTGCCTGTGCCAGTTTTTCCAATAACTGAGCGCTCTCAAGGTTAGAATCCGCACCCCGGGTCACGACCATTTTCGCGAGGCGAACGGCAAGCGGCCCTTTAGCGGAAATGTCAGCTGTGATTTCCCGCACGTTTTCCTCAAGCGCTTCCGGATCAGCCACATCATTCACGAGTCCGATTTGATGAGCCTCATCAGCCGCGATCAATTTCCCCCGCAAAATCATTTCAACCGCTTTTCCTTTGCCGACAAGCCGGGTTAAACGCTGCGTCCCGCCGGCCCCGGGAATAATCCCTAAATTCAATTCCGGGAGCCCGATCTTCGCTTTCGTGCTCGCCACGCGGATATCACACGCCAAAGCCAGCTCGCAGCCGCCCCCGGCCGCAACCCCGTTGATCATGGCAATTGTCGGCTTTTCAAAGTCTGCCAGTTTGTCGTACACCGCTTGCATGCCGGGCGAGAGCGCATCGAGTGCCTCCTTCTCCCGAAGTTGTGTGATATCTGCCCCTGCTGCAAAAGCCTTCTCACCTGCTCCTGTAAAAATAACACCGTCTACGTCGGCACGCCTGTCAACGTCATCGAGCGCAGTTTCCATTTCTTCCAACACTTGTGCGTTCAATGCGTTGCGCACATCCGGCCGGTTGATCGTGATCGTCGCCCATCGGTCTTCGACGTTTAATTGAATGAATTCAAAGTCCATTTTTTCTCTCCATTATGATTCAACGATTATTCTGTCATTGTCTTCTTGCAACAAGATCGACGTATTGTTCAACCTTCTCGCAACGTCCATCACCGCTTCTGCCGTCTCGTCAGAAGTATGCGGCCCCTGAACAGTCTCGGCCGGATTAAAAATAGACAAATTGCAGACTTGCGATGGCCGCCCGGTGGCATCCGCGATCTTTGAACTGACGAGCGTCGAACTGTTCGTCGCGAAAATCGCGTGCCCAGGGGCATACGCATCGATGGTTTTAAACATATCTGTTTTCGCTGCCAGATTCTCTGTCATCGCCTCGATGACGAAATCCCGATCCTTAACAGCGCTTTCAAGTTCAGGTTCAAAAAAGAGATGGGCAAAAGAATCATCCAGTTTTTTCCATGATATTTTATCTTTCCCAACTTCGTACTGTAATCGTTTGCTAATCCCTTCCATGTTTTTTTCAAACGTTTTTTCATGAATATCCTGAACGTTTACATCAAAACCGGCAAGCACGCAAACGGCAGCGATATGTGAGCCCGCGGCACTTCCGCCGATGACAGCTACTTTCCGGGGGGTTTGTACCATTACTGGCTCCTTTCCTTTTCCATGTGATCCATCGTTTCCTTCACGAGTTCCCGACGCAATATTTTCCCAACGCTCGTCTTGGGGATCGAGTCGCGAAATTCGATTATTTTTGGCACCTTGTAACTCGCCATTCGTTTTTTGCACCAAGCAATTAATTCAGCTTCGGAAAGCGTTTCCCTATCTTTCAACACGATGGACGCTTTTAGTGTTTCTCCACGGTATGGGTCAGGAACACCATAAACCACGAGCTCCTCGATGCTCGGATGCTCATACATGATGCCTTCTACCTCATTGGGATAAATATTAAAACCGCTGCCAATCACCATTTCTTTTTTCCGGCCGACAATATAAAAATACCCTTCGCTATCCACTTCAGCAATATCGCCGGTGGCGAACCAGCCATCTTGCAACTGCTCATCTGTTTCTTCTTTAAGTCCCCAATACCCGAGCATGACTTGCGGTCCTTTAATCCATAATTCACCTGATTCCCCGACGGAAAGCGGATCTCCACTTTCAATATCAACGATTTTGCATTCCGTGCTGGGTAGCGGCAAACCGATACTTCCCGTCTTTCGTTTTCCTTTGAACGGATTTCGATGGGTCGTCGGGGACGTTTCCGACAATCCGTAAGCCTCTGAAATCACCCCGCCCGTCAACGCCTCAACCTTTCGCATGACTTCGACAGGCAATGGGGCGCTGCCACTTGTCATTGCCTTGATGGAGTCAAGGGAAATGGGATGGTCCTCAGCGTAGCGCAACAACCCAATGTACATCGTTGGAACAGCAGGAAAATACGTCGGCCGGTAACGCTCAATAATGTCAACGCCCTCTTCTACCGTCCACTTTTTCATACAAATAATCGTTGCCGCAGCAAAAACGCCTTGATTGATAACACTCGACATTCCCAACACATGATAAAAAGGAGCAGCACCCAGGAAAATTTCCCCCGGCCGTTGCAGCGTATCCGACGTGAATGCAAACGTTTGGTAGACATTCCCAACCAGGTTGTAATGGGAAAGAACCGCCCCCTTAGGTGAGCCGGTCGTTCCACCCGTAAACTGAATAAGCGCTGGATCGTTCCCGGGATCTATCACCGTTTCTGGGATACTGCCGGAATTGCCTTGATCAAAGAGGTCATGTAAATCATATTCATTTTCGTCTAGTTGTAAGTGACCGTGATAGATGCCGAAGGCCGGGGATTTGACCGATTGCACTTTTTCTTTTTGTTTCGCTTCCCCGATGAAGATCAGCGGCTCTGTTTGCCGGAATATATGCTCCAGTTCCCCCGCTTGATACATTGGGTTCACTTGGACGACGATACCGCCGAGACGCTGGATCGCAAAGTAACTCACAATATATTCCACGCCGTTCGGTAGCATTAAGGCGACACGGTCGCCTTTTCGAAGGCCCAACCCGGAGAGAGAAGAGGCGAAGCGCCGAACTTCGTCCCTCAGTTCTTCATACGTGTAGCTTAACTCACCATCGATGACCGCGAGAACGTCACCGTAGTCGTCTGCTGTTCTTTCCAAAAAATCATATACAGAAAGATTCGGAACCTCGATATCCGCCGGAGCATTTTCAGGATAATTTTCGAGCCATATACGTTCCATACCCTCACGAGCCTTTCAACATATTTTTAGAGATAATGAGTCTTTGAATCTCATTGGTGCCTTCATAGATTTTCGTGATTCTGGCATCACGATAAAATCGTTCCGCAGGGTACTCGGCCATGTATCCCATCCCGCCATGAATTTGTACCGCTTTATCAGCCACCTTATTATAGGTCTCCGTTGCAAAAAGCTTGGCCATCGAGCTTTCTTTAATCGCTTTTTCGCCCTGGTCGATCAACCATGCCGCCCGATACGTCATCGTTTTGGCCGCTTCCGTCTCCGTTTCCATATCGGCGAGCATCCATTGGATCGCTTGCTGTTTGGAGATCGGCTTTCCGAATTGTTTTCTTTCTTCCGCGTACTCCATGGCAAGGTCAATCAACTTCTTCGATGATCCGACGGAACGGGCAGCCAGTCCAACGCGTCCTTCCCCTAAAATGGTAAGCGCGGAAACATAGCCCATCCCGACTTCACCGATGACATTTTCATCAGGGACTTCACAATTGTCAAAGATGACTTGACTCGTATGGGAACCTTTAAGTCCCATTTTCTTATCCGGTTTACCGACCTTTATCCCCGGAAAATCCTTTTCGATCAAAAATGCCGTGATGCCGCCTTTTGCCCCTTTTTCTTTATCGGTAAGAGCAAAAACGGTGAAAACATCGGCGATCGGCGCATTCGTGATGAAATGCTTAGTACCGTTTACAATCCAGTTGTCTCCCTTTTTCTCCGCTGTCGTTCCAAGATTTGTTGCGTCCGATCCTGCTCCCGGTTCGGAAAGGGCAAAACAGCCAATTTTTCGTCCAGCAGCCATGTCCGGCAGATATTTTTGTTTGAGCTCTTCCGAAGCCAATCTGACGAGCCCGGTACTGCCGATGCCAGTATGAGCACCAATAAGAGAAACATAGCCATTATGCGTACGGCCCAACTGCTCATACACAATGCACTTTCCTACCGTATCGAGACCGATGCCTCCGTATTCTTCCGGAATGCTTAAACCAAAAAGCCCAAGTTCCTTTGCTTGGTCCACAAGATGCTGAGGAATCTCATCTTCCTCTTCGATTTGCTGCGCGTACGGCTCCACTTCGTTTTCCACAAAATTTTTCACCATCACGCGCATCTGTTCATTTTCTTCGCTAATATTAAAATCCATGAGGTTTTCCTCCCTTTAAAATTCTCATCTCTAAATAGATGCAAAATCCATGCCATTTTTTATGAGCGTTTTAAGGAGGATTCATGCGCCGGGAAAATCATCTATGTATGATTTGATTTATAAATGTATCTTGGACGAAAAAGCCGGCTTCACTTCGAAACCGGTTTCAAAATTGTAAGTCACTTTCGGATTTTTAAGGGTTCGATCACGATGGCCATAAATATTGGGTAATCATGTAAAAGCTCCAGGTTTAATCGATTCAAGCATTTCCTCCGTTGTGAACACATTTCCTGTGGCAATATCCTGATTTGCCCGTTCGATCATTTTTTGCAATTCCGGATTATTCTCGATCTCTGTTTGTATTTCATTTTTTTCAATTGGATGAATCAAAAACTGTTTGCCTTTAATATCGATAATCGTGTCTTCATTTTCATTCAGTACATTTTGTATAGCTTCAGTGCCGTCAAGCTTTTTTGCCATTGAGAATCCCCCCTTTACAATTGTACAGGACCTTTCGATATATCCAAAGTTCATGTAAATACTATCCCCGATATCGATCATGTTGGACGGGGATCGTGACTTGGTCAATTCCCATATTCCCGTGCCCATCGAATTGATAGAAAGTTTTAGTGAGAGGAAAGATCATTGAATAGAAGCAAATTCGTTGTCGTCAAAAGGACCGTCGGACAAAGGATCATAGTCCAGAACTTGAAGCACCTTATCATACGTTTCCCCTTTAATTCCACTATGCCCAGTCTCAATTTTGGAAATCGTAGCTTGTGTAATCGGTCTCTGGCCTTGACTACGTGCTTGCTTAGCTACCAATTGAACGATATCCTGTTGAGTAAGCCCTAAATCAATGCGGCGTTTCATGATCTTTTTTCCCATTTTAACAGGAAAACTTTCCAAGTGCTCTTTCACGCCCGGTACCTGTTTCAGCAAATCTTTTAATTGTTCATGGGAACTGCTCGATTCTTGATGATTGACCATCAAAAACCTCTCCTTTTCATGTTTCGCGGTTTCGGGTATACATTAAGACAATTTGTTCACTTTCTTGAATCAGCCGTTCAAATTCAGGTGGATTTTTCTCTTGTTTTAGAATCGCACGGGTGAAATATAGGATCTCGAGTTTCGCACCCTGATAAATCAATAAAAAAACACCATGAAAATGGATGAAAAAACGTAAAAAACCCGCATGAACACAGGGCTTTTGGTATAATTAAGGTACCAATCCAAATCATGCCAAAAGGACGTGTTATCATGCGGGGAAAAACCAAAGAGATTGAAAAAGTGATTCAAACTCATAGTTTTTCAATTGATTCAATTATAAGGGATGTTATGAAAACGTTCAACTTTCGTTCCCTTTGTCACAAGGTCGGATTCAAGAAAGAGCAAGGATATCCGGTTGCAGATATCATCACCTCCCTCTTTGTAATTAAATATTCTTCCATATGCTCTTGATTTCTCAGATTTTCATGCCTTTAGGATTTACTAGCACCAGAGTACACCACTCATTCGATGAATATATTTCAATTGAAGGAATGATATTCCACTCAGAGGTCCATCCCTCTCATCCAACCCCTAGGGGTTGGAAAAAATTAGGATGACCGTGCGCTTGCATTCGCCCACTTCATACATGGTCGCTTAACCTCCCATACATCCCTGGATGGTGATGATCCACACATTCCTTCGTCCGGCGTATCCATGTGGTGGGGGCGGCTATGCTTTCTAACTGGGTCCAAGCCCGAAAGGAGGAAATAAACGCCGCCTCGGCACTGTTGGTGTTTGTATGCCATTGACAAGAAGTATCCGTTTCACAAGAGATGGCTGAGTTACTGTATTCCTGACTTACGTGGTTTGCGCTTGAGCGCGCTTCCGGTCTTGTAGAAGTTTAGCACCGTCAAAAGCACATCCTCGCTGACCCATCACAAACAAGACTTTCAAAAGTTTTCCACACAGAGCGATCAGTGATTGCATTTTTTTCAGCGGTCGGTCGGAACGCTGCGTGAGTTCATGATGCAGGGCGCGAAACGTGTCATTATGGTTAACGAGGGGACGAATCGCTAAAAATAGAATGTGGCGTAATCGTCTCCGTCCTCGTTTACTAATAGTGGTTTGGCCCTTGTGAACCCCTGAGCTATTTTCTTTTAAATCAAGACCGGCCAGACTGATCAGCTGCTTCGGATGACGATACTGGTGAATATCCCCGACCTCGGCAAAGAAAGCGGCAATGGTCATGTCGCCTAAGCCTTTGATGTCCCTCATTTGTTCGGCGCCAGGGAGATGCTCAAGCTGGTCCGTCAATTGGGCTTCCAATTCCTCGAGTTGCCGGGCATATAGGTCATACTGAGCCAGTAACGCGTCAAGTTCTTGTTTGGCAAAGCGGAGCCCTTCGGTGATGCCTACACTCTTCTCAGCAGCTTCATGAAGCTTTTGGGCTCGAGCGAACCCTGCGTGTCGCTTCGTATGGGCTTTCCATACGTCCACGATAGCTTCCGATGTCATCCCCGCAATGGCTTGGGGGAGAGGAAAAACCCGCAAAGTGGCCAAGGCACTCTCTCCATTCCATTGCTTAAACACCTGCTCAAACTCCGGGAAGTAACGGTTCAGCCAATTTTGAACACGGCCATCCGCCTGGTTTTTCAACTGCACGAGCTGATCTCTTAATTTGATGCCTTCTCTCAATTCAGCGTAAATGCCTTCAAGAAGGTTGGGGTGAGAGTATCGCCCGTCTTTCACCTGTTTAGCGATCACCATCGCATCTTTAGTGTCGTTTTTGCTTGGCGAGTGATCATCGATTTCTTTGAGCCGTTTGACGTGCATGGGATTGACCAACACCAGGTGATGACCGCACGATTCAAGATAATACGCCAAGCTCAAAAAGTAGTGCCCGGTGGGCTCCATACCTACCACCATGTGCGTTTTTTGATGGTTATCCTGATGATCTTCAGCCCATCGTAGAAACGTCTCAAAACCTTCAAGATCGTTGGTGAAATTGATGCGTTTCCCAAACTCGAAGCCGCGATCATCAATGGCACGAGCGACATGCTTGTTCTTGGCGATGTCGACGCCAATGATGAGCGTCTCCGGGGTGATTTGAGCGAGCTTTTCATTTTGTGTATAATTCATGGTGAGTCCTCCTTGGTAGTTATCAATTTAGAGGTCGATGAGTAATCATCGAACACTCCGTACTATACCAAGGGGGCTCTTTTGTGTTCAAAGCTCAAAATTTCACCTAACAGGAATGCTTACTATTGGTGTTTCCACTGATGCTTTTGAACAGCGTCAATGCCTTCTACAAAAGTGGATACAAACAGGTCACCAAAATGCAAAAGGATACGATTTATCGCTTGAAAAACAACGCCCGGATGCCTTGGCGCAACTTGCTTCTTCATGTGTCTAAGCAGTTTCAATCTTTGGTTAACCCTGATCAGGACGTGGACGATAAGTCGGCTTTTATCTTTGATGATACGATGGACGAGCGTGTTGGCCGCCGGATTGAAGAGGTTTCTTACGTCCACGACCATGTGGCCGGACGCAAGAAATCCAAAGCAACGCTCGGGTTCAAAAATCTCACCATGGGACTCTTTGATGGGAAAAGCTTTAACCCGCTTGATTTCAGTCTTCATTCTGAAAAGAAGCTATACAAGAAACAGCGGAAAGAGCAATATCAAAAGAAGCGTGATCCTCGCTCAAACGGTGCCAAGCGCAAGAAGGAATGCGATACGTATGCTCAAAAGAGCGGTGAAGCACGGTTTCAAAGCCAAGTATGTTCTCGTAGACAGTTGGTTTGCCAGCAAGGACTTTATCCGCACGTGTAGAGGGGTCAAAGATGGAGCGATACACGTCATTTGTGCTGTCCGCAAGGACTGGAGAAAGTACCGTTACCAAGGGAAAGACATGCATGCGAAGGAACTGCTGAAAACCCTGAAAAGCGAAGGAAAAGAAAAACGTTGCCGCAAACGCAATACGCGTTATTATGAAGTCACCGTCTACTATCCCGGGATCGATGAAACCGTCAAATTGTTTTTTTGCCGCTTTCCGTACCAAAAAGAGTGGCGACTGTATCTCTCTACAGATATCAGCTTATCATTCATTGAAACCATGGACATTTATTCGGTTCGTTGGACGATCGAAGTTTTTTTCAGAGAGACGAAACAGCACCTTCGTCTGGGGAAATGCCAATCCCAAGATTTCGACGCGCAAATCGCCCATGTAACAACCACCTACATCCTGTATGCCTTTTTGTCTTATTTCCGACGAGTCAACGATTACGAAACCTTGGGAGGATTATTTGAAGAGATGAAAGACGACATGGTGGAGAAAAATATGGCACAACGGTTATGGGAAATGTTTGATGAGCTCCTGGACGTGATTATCGCAACCATCTCAGAATCAGGAGCGGTCGATATTCATGCCTTTAAGACGTCTGAGGAATACCAATACATCAAAACCCTTTTTGAAGACTCATTTTTGGACCATCAGCTATTTGACGGCGATAATGTCGCTTAAAGAGCGAAAATGGAATTTCGATGAAAACACTGTCATACAAGGGCCTTAGGCAGCAATATACACGCTGAATCCCTTGTTATTTGGGGTGCGAAACTCGAGTAGGATTTGCTCGCTTTCATCCTCTACACAAAAGAAAATTGCTCTAAAATATCCCGTTCCTCGCCAGTTGACTCGAAATTCCAACAGAGGTGAATGATGCGTAAGTTCTTTCAGGATTGTGGCAAATGTAAGCGGTCTGCCATTGTCCCGCTCTGTATAAAAGGGTAAGAATTTTTTCTCCGGGACACCTACGTCTTCAAGGTAATCCAACGCTTGTGCAATGTACTTTGCCAAGTTGGCATACCCTTTATCTTCCATTCCTCTCAATGCAATTTCGTAAATGAGATCAAAAACCGGTGCCTGCCCATTTTCGTCTTTCACGTAATGTATAGTTGGCATAATAATTATATCACGTACAATATACATATTCAAAAAAGTGATACGATGTACGCTATATTTCCCCCTCCCATCACCTTGTTAAAGTAAGTTCCAAATGTAAATTCCCGTTAAATTTTATTATACACGAACAATAGTTCTGTGTCTACTTCCAAGTTCCTAACAAAAAAAGTGCCATTCGATCGGCACTTCTTTTCGTCACTGAATTTTTTCTTCTGCCTACGTCATCTCATACTTCTTCAATTTCCTTACAATCGTCGCTTGACTCGTTCCTAATGCGTCAGCGATTTTATACGTATTTTCATAAAGTTTCAGGGCTTTTGCCAAAAGCGCCCTCTCCGAATGTTCCGTTGCTTCCTGCAGTGTCGTAATCTCTTGGGGTAGACCGTCATCGCCTGTTTCCTCCCTAATATCGACAGGGATATCGCTGATATCAATCATATTGGTTGGTATGGTGACAACGAGCCGTTCCACCAAGTTGGCCAATTCCCTTACATTCCCGTGCCAATCAAACTGATAGAAAAAATTTAATGCCGACTCCGAAAACTTTTTAGTGACATCATATTTTTCATTATAATGGTTGAGGTAAAAATAGATGAGGGCCAAAATGTCTTCGCGTCGCTCTCGTAGTGGCGGAATGTGAATCGGAATGACATTAATGCGATAGTAGAGATCTTCCCGGAAGGTTCCTTCTTTCACCATTTTCTTTAGATCACGGTTCGTCGCGGCAATCACCCTGACGTCGATCCGCGTCGTGTTCGTGCTTCCAACCCTTCTGAGCTCACCTTCTTGCAATACCCTTAATAACTTAACTTGCAGCTCCAAAGGGAGTTCACCAATCTCATCGAGAAATAACGTGCCGTGATCTGCCAGTTCGAACATCCCGGCTTTACCCGTTTTTTGTGCACCGGAAAATGCGCCCGCTTCATAGCCGAACAACTCGGATTCCAAGAGTGTCGGCGGGATTGCACCGCAGTTGATTTTTATAAATTCTCCTTGTTCCGAACGTAGACTATGCTCATGCACATTTTTAGCGAAAACATCTTTCCCGACACCGGTTTCTCCGAGAACGAGGATAGTGGCATCGATATTCGCCACTCGTTCCCCCGTGAAAAAAATATTTTTCATTTCCGCGCTCTCGCAGACAATATCCGTCGTCACATCAGGATTTTCCTGCATTTTATTAAGTTCAGCTTTATAAAAAGAGTTCAGTTCCTTCATTTTTTGATTTTCATCGCGTAACTGTTTTAAATCTGTCAAATCACGAATGTTTGTGATGACTTTTTCCACTTCGCCATCTTTATTAAAAATGGGGCTTCCGGTGAGCATCACTTCAATATCCCCTTGACCCCGCTGGTAAACGGTCACCGGTTTCTTTTCTTCCACCACTCTAAAGGTGACGGATTCTTCCAATATGCCCCGCTGAACGAGCTGGTTTACATTTTTTCCAATGTAATAGTCTCTCGGAATTTTAGTAATCCGTTCAATAGCCGGATTGGTTTTCAACGTTGTTCCTTCGGCGTCTGTAATGTAAATCGCATCATACGCGCTTTCCAGCAAACTATTTAATTCTCTTTCCATCTCTTCATATTTTTGGGGAGCAGCCCCTTTACTTCTCGGATAGAAAAAATAAAAAAAATAATTGTTCATATGGGAGTGTTCATATTTTTCCACTAGATAATCCTGACCATCAACGTTGCATGCAAAGTGATGCTCGCCTTCCTTTATGCAACGATGAAAATCTTCATTTGCCCGCTCATTGCGTGCGATCACTTCTCCGCGATCGTTCACAAGAAGCATCGGAAATGGAAGATAGGACCATTCACTGGATAATAACGCTTTTGTTGTCATCAGAAACACTCCTCAAGAGAATGGATTCTATTAGCCATTATACCAGAATGTAATCAAGTCGTCCCAGCCCAATTTTTAGATCCCGTATTTTTTGCCCCGTTGAAAACGTTCAGGATTGACGATCCCATTTTTCCTCTTCGTATAAGCGTTCAATAACAAACTGTTTTAATAAAGTTTGATAGCCTTTCTGTTTCTTATCGGCTAGGGTCTGCAAGCGCTCAAGTGGATCCTGGTCCATTCTGATCGTAATGGATTTTGCTTCTGTTCGTTTTGGGTGGCATTTCAGAGTCATCTAACGGACGGGCGCTTTCAAGCAATTCATCGGTAAGTTCATGGCTATCCCAAAAATCAGCGGATGCACCGTCTTGTGATCAGGCACTTTGTCCGGATGAGGGGCGGATGAGAATTTTTCGTTACAGGCGCGTTGATTATCAAAATTTATCCAATAAAAAAGCTTAAACAAATGTGACGCTTCGTGAAGCCCTATTAAAGGTGAAAACGATGTAAAACATACCGTGTTTTATTATGTATGGACTAGTTTAGCGTTCAGCTACCCTTATGAATCCCCAAAACCCGAGCCTGAGAGGATTCATCTGGCTGATGAACAACACTTTGAGTCCGCAGATATGCTTCCTGAGGACTCATTTGGCTGTTGAGCAACGCTTTGAGTCCGCAAATCTGCTTCCTGAGGATTCACCTGGCTGATGAGCAACGCTTTGAGTCCGCAGATATGCTTCCTGAGGACTCCTCTGGCTGTTGAGCAACGCTTTGAGTCCGCAGATATGCTTCCTGAGGACTCCTCTGGCTGTTGAGCAACGCTTTGAGTCCGCAGATATGCTTCCTGAGGACTCCTCTGGCTGTTGAGCAACGCTTTGAGTCCGCAGATATGCTTCCTGAGGACTCCTCTGGCTGTTGAGCAACGCTTTGAGTCCGCAGATATGCTTCCTGAGGACTCCTCTGGCTGTTGAGCAACGCTTTGAGTCCGCGGATCTGCTTCCTGAGGATTCATTTGATACTAAGCATTGGTTTCTCGTTTCATACCAAAAGGTATTTCTATCATTAGAAACTTCCGATAGATAACATTTGCACTAAGGCGCATTGGATTGCTACGCGATCGAATATAGGCCACCTATGTGAAGGTATTTTAAGATCAACGCCTGTTTTCGTTACTCATAATCGTTTCCTCCTTCGAAAAATCTGTTTTTCAAAGACAGGCAATCATTTATACGTATGATTATAGCTACATTTGCGAAGCACACAATTTTTATACGAATCATCAACATCGAGGACATGACCGATCTGCTTTTTTAAATAAAATATAACATGCGCCCAAACCTTGTTTGGGCGCACGATTTGCAAATTAGTACTCCGTAGATATCCCCACTGTTGTACTTTTATCATTGCCTCGCCATTGATAGATAAAAACAACCGCCAGCAACACAAGCCCGATCAAATCCGTCCATAAGTGATCCGTGACCAATAGAACGGCCGCTACCAATAAAGCTATTCGTTCCCAAACAGCTGTTATTTTCAGCATACATCCTTCGATAAATCCGGCAAAGGCCACTAGTCCCAATAGAGCGGTTATAATGCCGAAAATGATCGAAGGAACACTTCCATCAAAGGAAAGCGAAGGATTATAGACGAGCATATACGGCAGTATAAATCCGGCCATCCCGACTCTTAAAGAATAGACAGAGGTTCGCAACGGATTGCTGCCCGCGATCCCAGCCGTAATGAAAGAAGTGATCGCCACCGGTGGTGTAATGCCAGAAAAAATGCCGAAATAGAATACGAAAAAATGAGCGACAAGGACGGGTACACCCAGTTGCGTGAGCGCTCCGGCAGCAACCGTCGCGAGAATGACATAAGCCGACACCGTCGGCATGCCCATCCCGAGAATAATGGATGCGACCATGATTAACAAAAGTAACGGCAACAGTTGTCCGCCTGACATTTCTACCGCGAATCGCGAGAAAGCCATGCCAAGTCCGGTCATAATAACAGACCCGGCAATAATGCCTGCGCCGGCACACGCCATTACCGTCGGCACAGCATTGCGGATGCCTTTTTCCAAAGCGGCAAGAATAGCCATTACGTTCAAACGGCTTTCTTTTTTAAATAAACTTAATATAAAAACGGACAACAACGCCCACATCCCGGCCCTCATCGGACTGTAACCGCTGACCATCAAAACAATAATGATCACTAACGGCAGAATGAGGTATCCTTTGCCCGCGACGAGCTTCCAGAAATTTGGGAGTTGATGCCCCGGGATGCCTTCCAACCCTAAGCGACGCGCTTGAAAATAAATGACCACGCCGACGACGGTAAAGAACAGGATAGCCGGGAGCAGTGCATAGCCAGCTACTTCAATGTAAGGAATGCCGGTGTATTCCGCCATAACAAAGGCAGCCGCGCCCATGATCGGCGGCATAATCTGCCCGCCTTGGGAAGCAACCGCTTCCACGGCACCGGAAAACGTTTTCGTATAACCGACCCTTTTCATCAGCGGAATCGTGAACGGTCCGGTCATAGACGCGTTCGCCGCTCCGTTTCCGCTCACCGTCGCCAACAACCCACTAGATAATACGGACGCAAGAGCGGGGCCGCCGCGAATGCGTCCGGTCAAGGCAAATGCAAATTCAATAAAAAATTGCCCAACCCCTGTCCTCATCATAAAAGCAGCAAAAATCAGAAACAGAATGAGGACTGTGGATGCCACGTAAATGGGATCACTGAAAATCCCGTTCGTCGTCGTGTAAAGGGCATCAGTCATGCGGCCATAACTAAATCCTTGATGGCCTAAAATTCCCGGAAAAATAGGCCCGATAAATATATACGCCCAAAAGAACAATGCCAATATGGCCATTGCGTGCCCAATCGTCCGTCGTACCCCTTCGATAACTAGAAGAATCATAACCGTCGCCACGATTTGATCAAAAAGGGTAGATGCTCCTTGGCGGAGGGCAATCTCCGGATAGGAAAAGAACGCATGCCCGAGTAGGGCAATCGACAAGACGAGCGGCACTGCATCGAACAATAAATGGCCGGGTTCTTTGCCTTTACGATAGGAAAACGTACTAAAACACAAAATCAAAAAGATTGATGTAAACACGGCACGGTGTTGCCAAGCCGGCAAACCGCCCGCTGCCGCGTAATAGATCACATAAACCGCGAGGGTGATCGCGATGATGGCAATCATAAATTGCCGCAAGCGCTTCCACATTGACCAGCCGTCCGGGTTGTACAAGGACTTCTCAATGGAGGAGTTCATTCTTTCTTCTTCGATGGTTAAGTCAATTTTTTCATTTCCGGTATTTGTTTTCTCCATTGCGCTCTCCCTCCTTTCTAGTCAGTTGCACCGACTTCTTCATAATATCGCAATGCGCCGGGATGAATATTTTCTTCGGGATCGTCAATTTCACCGTAAGCAAATTCCGGATCGAACCATTCCCCTCGGGTCGGTTGTTCCTCTTCAACTCGATCAACATTTTCCCAAATAGCCTTTGTCAGTTCATACACGACGTCATCATCCATATCCTCGTGTACAATCATCATCGCCCAAGTCACAACGGTCGGAACATCTTCCGTTTGAGCGCTATAACTGTCAGCGGGAATCTCCAAATCCGTCGTATACCCATACTCCTGTTCCTCCAACTCATCCAACACTTCATCGGGGATGGACAAAAGTTCCACGGACTGGGTAGCATCAATTTCTGTCAAACCCGGAACGTAAGGACCGCCGCCTTGAATCGTGAGATCAATAATCCCATCCCTCATCTGATTGGCAGCATCACCGTAACCCCCATAATCTATTGCCACACCCGCTTCTTCCAAATCTTCTTCGTCATACCCCATGGCTTCAAAGATTCGATGAAAGGTTTGCACGCTTGCGTCGCCCGGGTTACCGGGAATCACATCTGCGCCATATTCAACCACATCTTCCAGGGATTCATATGGGCTGTCTTCCAATACCGCGATGTTCCAAAAGGTAGGATAAAATGCGCCGAGCGCCTTAACATTCTCCTGAGGTTCCCCTTCAAACCCTCCTTCCCCGTTAATCCCATCAACAAAGTCAGATACAAACGCGAATCCGGTCTGCACGTCCACACCTGTATTCACCTCGCGAATGTTGCCAATCGCGGCACCTTCAACAACAGTCACATCGGCTTCTTCCAGTTCATCAAGCCAAATGTCGGAAAATAAGGTGGACAGCGGGTACCATCCCGAATCTGTCGGCCCGGAAATGTGGGCATGCTGCCACTCATCATCCTCAGCTTCACTATTGCAAGCCGTTAACAGACCGGCTGTGAGTAAAAACGAGCCACTTAACAAACAAAATTTCTTCGCTTTTTTATTCAATCTCAATCTCTTCCCTCCTGTATGTCTTAGATGTCGTCTCATTCTTTTAATGCAATAATGATGCCAAAAAAATAATCGACAAAAAAGGCATCAAATTAAAGGGCTTTCATTTTCTTTATTTTGCTATCATTCATTTCCGTATGGATCATACAAAAATGAATGAAAAAAAGCTTCCGCAGAAGCTTTAACTGGATAAGCTGTTGTCATGTGCAATATTACGTCCGGCTTTTTTTGAACGCAAATAAAGATGAAAAACAATATGGGCAATGATCATCCAGCCTATATAAACGAAAAATAAATTTCGGAAAATCTCTTCTTGAGGCAATTGCTGCTGAACGGAAATAAGCATTCCCGCGACTCCGGCACCGAAAGCGCCTCCCACAAATTGGGATAATTGTATGAGCCCCATGCCTGAACCGATAAACGTTGCCGGTAGTATTCTTGATACCTCATTATTCGCGCTTGCAAGCAAAATGTTCGAGCCGGAAATGGCGATGATGATAATGCCAAGCGAGGCATATGGCGATACATTTGCAAAAAATGCGAACAGTATATAAGCGATGAATAGAAACGCCAAGCCTGCCCGGATCACATTCACCGGTCCTTTGCGATCGATGACTTTCCCTGCTAAGTTTGCAGAAAATGCTGCTAAAATTGCTCCCGGAAAAATAATGAGTCCTGTTTCCAACGGATTTTTATTAAAAAGCTCGGATAAAAGAATCGGAATCGTAAATAACGTTGCAAAGTTCATAAAGAAAGAAGTGAAAGGCATAAGAAGCAACAACAAGTAACTTCGATAATGAAGCAATTCAGACTGGATAAAAGGAATTTCAGCCTTATGTATATGTTTCCATAAGAGGAACATAGCAGGAATCGAAAAAATGAGCGCAATGTAGATCCCACTCGTCACAAACAATAGTACGCCGCCTACAGATACGCCAATCAATATCGCCCCAAATACATCAAACTTCACTTTTTGTATAGCTTCAGAAGGCAGATTCCTGCGAATGATCGGCAAAATCACCAACACGGCAAAAGGGACAAGAAACAAATAATTCCATCCCCATTGCTCTGTAAGCACTCCTCCGAAAAGCGGTCCCATCCCAAATCCTAATGACGCGGAGGCCGCAACGACCGCCATCGCGTTCCCACGCCTGTTTACCGGGATATATTTTGAAAAGAGGACAACAGCTAAACTGGGGAGCGCACTTGCACCAATTGCTTGAAAAAGGCGGGCAAGAAGTAAAAAAAGAAACGAGTTGGAAAAAAATCCGATCAGTGAGGATATACCTAAAACGAGCAGCCCGAAACTGATCAGTCTGCGGATTGGCACATAATCTGATAAACGGCTGAATGTTATCGCAGATAACGCAAACACGACGGAATATCCGGAGACAATCCAGGTGGCAACCGATGAAGGGATCTGAAATTCCGTAATAACCGTAGGGAGCGCGACATTAAACATAGTCGTATTCATCGTCATCAGAAACATCCCGATTCCCCAGAAGACTAAAATGGTTCGTTCATTCATTTCAAAAGGCTTGCCCATGTTTTGCTTAGCCGCAGGCGAACCAGACATAAACGTTCCTCCAATTGTTTTTCATTTGCCTATGCGTGGGCTTAAGATGAGCTCACATACTTTATAAAACAAAAAGAGACCGCTAACACCTTTATATGCAACAATCATTTTTTCAATTATTTCTAATGAATCATCGCTAACGTCAATATGTATTAAACCCCTATCACTTGAAACTACTTTGAGTCCGCTAAACACAATTCTGAGGACTTTTTGGCTCCCGTTCAACACAAAGAGTCCTCAAAGCCCAATCTCGAAAGCTAATCTAATGCCTGAGCATTGGTGTTCACTTTTCATGCCAGAGGGCTTTTATGCGTTGAAGTCGTTGTTTCACATTGGTCATTATAAGCACCGCCAATCCTCGTGAATTTGTTGGGATTGGCGGAAAAATTTTTTCGCGTTTCAGTCATCCCTTGCATGCCAAGGATTCCGAGATAGCGCAATTAGCCTCGGAAGTGCTTTGTGTTCTTCTTCCTATTCTTGTTTTCTTAATAGATAACGCTGAATTTTTCCACTCTGTGTTTTAGGCAGGTTTTCCAGAAATTCTACTTCTCTGGGATACTGATGTTTCGATAATTTCTCCTTTACATACGTCATCAATTCTTTTGACAATTCTTCTGATGGTTGATAGGAATCGCTAAGCACTACGTACGCTTTTACAATCTCGCCTTTTGCTTTATCCGGTTTTCCGACAACGGCTGTTTCTACCACCGCGGGATGTTCCATGAGGCTACTCTCCACCTCAGTCGGCCCAATCCTGTAACCGGCACTGGTAATAACATCATCCGACCGCCCGTCAAACCAGAAATAGCCTTCCTCATCCTGTTTTGCAAGATCGCCTGTTAAGAACCATTTGCCTAAATACTTGCCTTCTGTTTTTTTTGGATTGTTCCAATATCCCATAAAGTTAAGGTCTTGATCTGTTGTATCAATGGCGATTTCCCCTGTTTCACCATTTTTCACGACATTCCCCTGATTGTCTATCAATCGTACACGATAACCCGGTAGTGGTAACCCCATAGACCCGGGTTTTACGACCATATCTGTTATATTATAATTATTCACAATCATTCCGGACTCGGTTGAACCGTAATGGTCATAAATCGCCGTGCCAAAATTATTTTCAAAAAAACGAACAACCTCAGCATTTAATGGCTCACCTGCGCTGCTGAATTTTTTCGTTTGTATATTGTAGTTTTTAATAAGTTCTGGACCTGCCGCCATCATCATTCTGTATGCGGTCGGTGCGTACGTGAAGTTTGTGACATTATATTCGTCCAAAAGCTGATAAATTTTCTCCACATCAAAAGGACCTTTATAGACGAGAATAGGTATTCCAAAACTTAACGGGACAAAGGTACAAGCCATTAAACCATAGGACCAGCCCATATCCGCCCCACCAAAAAAGATATCTTCATCGTCTATATTTAATGCGTATCTCATATATGGATACAAACTTATGACGCTTTTATGAGTGCTCACCGCGCCCTTTGGAAGGCCCGTCGTCCCTGAGGTGTATTGAATGACGGATGGGTCCATCTCGGTGGTTCGTTCAAGCACATAGTCATTAGGGAAAGCTTCAACAAATTCCCAGAAAGTCTTTCCTTCATTCGTTAAACCATCCGTTAATAGTACTTGAAAAGAAGTATTTTGATCTTCGAGTTTACTCATCTGTTCACGATTCGTAATTAAGAAACTGACGCCTGAGTCCGTCGTACGATGCATAATGGCGTCCGGTCCGAATGCTGTAAACAATGGAACGTATATAGCGCCAATTTTCCATGTGGCCAAAACTGAGATGATGAGCTCCATGTCTTTCCCTAAAAGACCTGCTACTCGATCACCTTTTTTAACGCCAAGATGTTTTAAAGCATGTGCCATTTGATTGGATTTTTGCCTCAACTTTTCATACGTCCATGTCTGTTTGTTACCTGAAGCATCTTCCCAATAAATTGCAATTCGATCCGGTTCCTCTGCCCACCGATCACAAACTAAATGAGCCATATTAATGTCATCACCGGATTGCCAATCAAATTTTTTCTCTACCTCTTCCCAAGAAAAAGTTTCAACCAACGCTTGATAATTCATGATTGACCACCTTTCGCATTGTATATTTAAACCTACTTAACTAACCTACTCTCTATATCTAATTGCCTTCTTCTGCATTCGTCAAGATAAGCGTGTAAATAATCCGGTTCCTCATATAAAGTTTTGATAACTTCACTAAAAAGAGTATTTAATGTTTTCCACCTATTTTAGATCTCATTGATAAAATGCATATGATCTAGTTGCGTTTGAGATTCGACTTCATTCATCATATTCCCTTTTCCATATGAACAATTTATATGACTCTTTCTCTTTAACTGAGAAGCATAAATTTTAATGAAATTTCTCTAAATTAATAAGAGAACGATTAGGCCAGTCATTAAGATGAATCCGCAATCATAGACCACACATCGTCTGAACCGCTCTCCAAAACTCTACTCCCCAGAAGATCCGCCCACTCACTCTCGGAACCGTATTCATCTCGCCATGACCATAATCGTCTCGTGCTGTGATGTAATGGGTGTTCATCGGTGAAGCCCATAGCTCCATGAACTTGATGAGCAATGTTTGTGACAGCCTTTGCAGCTTCACCAACTTGGATTTTGGCCATTGCTATTTCCTGATTTTGTGCCCCATGTTCATATGCAGCAACAGCAGAATCGGCCGCTATTCCTGAAGCGGTCACTTCTCCTGTCATGACGGCTAATTGTTGTTTTACGGCTTGGAATTTTCCGATTGGTCTTCCGAACTGTGCCCGTTCTTTTGCATACGTCAGCGATAGTTCCAGTATGTTTTCAAGCGCGCCGGCCATAAGAGCGGTTCGCGTAAGTGAGCCTCTATCCCAAATATCTGCTTCTGTTAAATCGGGAGCAAAAGCAACCCTGTCACTTTCAATCAAAATATCAGTCAAAATAACTTCATCCCTAGGTTCTCCTGCTAGATTTTGTCCATGGGTTAATTGACAATCAGCCGTAGAAACAGTAGATACAATCTGTTTACCTGCACTGGTCGCACCAAATATAACGATGTTCTCTACATCACGTGCCCACGGGATATGTTGGGCTTTTCCAGTCACCACCCAAGCGTCGTCCGTTTTTCTAAAAGAAATTTGGTCGTTTTTTTGTGCAGGTAACAGGGAGATCGGTCCGTCTAATAAAGGTAAACGTGCAACACTTAATATCCATTTTGCAAGCAAGGTCTCTGCTAGAGGGATGGGACCGGAAAATTTACCGACGACCTTTAATAAACTTTGAACATCACTCACATCACCGCCCATTCCTCCTGCTCGTTCCGGCACACCAACGGAAGTCATGCCAACGTCTTCCAATGCTTCCCAGAGACCTTGAGGGAATTCCCCTTTTTCTGCTTTATTGATGACTTCTTTCGTACAAATATCCTTCATAATTTTGGTTGCTGTATCGGTAAGCATGGATTGAATATCACTCATTATACCCCTATCCCCCTAGCTATAATGCTTCGCAAGATTTCGGTCGTTCCTCCGCGAAGCGTAAACCCCGGTGCATGTAGGATCGATTCGGCAAGTAATGTTTCAAATTTAGTTGGTGCATTCATCGATGGCCTGCTCGGGATTAATTCTCTTGCCACGTCGATGACATCCTTTTCGAATTGGGTCCCCATATCTTTCACTAAGGACGCCGCGATATCAGGTGAATCTCCCTTCTCGAGTAACCCCGCGACACCTAATGACATGCATCGCAACGTCCATAATCGTGACGCCAATTTTCCAACTTTAATGTTTGCATGTTTTCCTGATGTTTCTGAAAGTTGATTGATAAGTTCTTTTAATAATGGATAAGTGCTTAAAAAACGTTCCGGTCCACTTCGCTCATACGCAAGTTCGGCCATGCTCTGTTTCCAGCCACCCCCTACTTCGCCGACGATCATATCTTCTGAAACTTCCACATCCTCGAAAATCACTTCATTAAAATGATGCTCACCCGTCATTAAATAAATCGGCCGTACCGTGACCCCGGGTGCGGAAAGATCAACAATCATCTGGCTGATCCCGTCATGTTTTTTCTCGCCCTGTGTGGATGTTCTGAGCAACACAACGATATAATGCGCATGATGGGCACCGCTGGACCAAATTTTACTACCATTCATCACCCATTTATTCCCTAATTTTTTCGCGCGGGTGGAAATCGAAGCTAAATCGGACCCGGAATTTGGTTCACTTAAACCAACGGCAAAAAACAGCTCACCCCTACTGATTTTCGGCAAAAACGTTTGCCGCTGGTATTCATTGCCATATTTCAATAAAAGTGGACCGGTTTGCCGATCTGCAAACCAATGTGCCGCAACAGGCGCACCGGCTGCTAATAGCTCTTCGGTTACAACAAAACGTTCAAATGCCGTTCGCTCGTGTCCGCCATATTTTTTTGGCCATGTCATGCCCAGCCATCCACGTTCGCCTAACTTGCGGCTAAAATCAGCTGAAAAACCACTTAACCAAGAGTCACTTCGCGTTGTAAACGATTCATTATGCAATTCTGTGGAAATAAAGTCGCGAACGTCCTCCCGTAAACTTTCCGTTTCCTTTGGAAGATCAACAATCGGCAATTCTAGCTCTTTTACCATCATATCCCTCCCCCCTTTATTTAAACTTGGGCTTTCTCTTTTCAATAATCGCGTTTAAGCCTTCTTGATAATCGGGGTGTTCGGTGACCAATCCCATATAAGAAGAAACTTGATCAAGCGATGTCCGTAAATCTGTTTTAAGTCCTTGATAAACAGTTCTTTTCATTAACCTTATTGCTTGTTGAGGGCCTCGAGCTATTTTCCCTGCCAAATCATAAGTTTCATCCAATAGATTTTCCGGTGGAACAACTCTGGTCACAAGTCCAATGTCTGCCGCTTCCGCTGAATCAATAATTTTTCCGGTCCATAACATTTCCAGTGCACGATCCAAACCGACAATTCTTGGCAAATAATAGCCTCCGCCATCTCCCGGAACGAGTCCTACTTTGACGTATCCTTCTCCAAAACGAGCCTTCTCTGAGGCAATTCGAATGTCACATTGAAGCGTCATATCTAACCCTGCGCCAATAGCATCCCCATTAATGGCAGCGATCGTTGGTTTATCGATCTCTTCCATTAATAGCGGAATTCGTTGAACATGTTTCCATAAACTATTTTTTCGATTGATGCCTGTCGAAGCGAAATCCTTCTCCTCATGCCCGTCTTTATTGAGAAACCCTTGGCCATTCTTCATCGTCTTGAGATCACCGCCTGCACAAAATGCTTTCCCAGTGCCGGTTAAAACCAAGACTCGAATGTCATCATTGTCACGCACTTCTTCAAGCGCTTTAATCCAATCTTCAATCATTTTCACACTAAACGCATTCAATGAATCCGGTCGATTTAACGTGATTGTTGCAATGCCGTCTTCTATATCAAATAATAAATCTTCCATCTTTTCCTCTCTCCTTCATCTTCGATTGATGTATAATAATGCAATATCTATGCCATTAAAGCCTCCCTCCTTTATTGCGTTGGAGCAGTGAGAGGGCAATTTTTATTCATACAACGACAAACATTTTGTATATAGGTAAATAAAATATATAGCCGACCACTTTTAAAGTCTAATGGTCAAAACTACACTCGATTATAAAATCCCTAGGACATAGCGAGATATAGCAAGAACGATAACGACAATGACAAACAAAATCAGCGCGAAGACCCAGTTTTCCTTCATACCTACTTGAAAAGAAGAACGATTCGTCAGTGAGCTCGTCAACAGTGTTAATCCCGAGAACGGCGATAGGATAGACGCAAGGGACCAACTGGTGAGTAACATAATCGCGATGGCAAGGTGAGACTGTTCAAACTGGGGCAGCTCACTTAAACTTACGGCCATCAATGTCACGGTTACAATCGAATGGACACCTACCATAGAAAGTAGAACGACAATACCGATGATGACGACAGCAAGAATGATAATGTTTGTGCCGACCAGCGAAAAGAACTGATCCATCCACTGCTTAAAATCGGTTTGTACAATCACTGCCCCAAAAAATCCCGCTGTTGCAAATAATACTAACTCTACCTTCATGTTCGGAAGGCTCGTAAAGTATGTATTCTTAAACTCTCCAAAAAAAGGTTTTATTTTCCGCAAAAACAACGACCAAATAACAGCGGCACAAACGGCTGTTACTGAAACAACAACGATGACACTGAGTTCTGAATAAAACTCTATGATAAAAATGCTAGCTGTAATTGCCAATCCAGTTGCGATTAACTGCTTGAGTTTATTTGCACCGTTGTTTCGGGTATTTTCGAACGTGACATCCTGTTGTACACCGTTGTGTTCTTTTTTCCGTTCCCGTTCCATCCCATAGCCGACAGCTAATCCAGTCAGCGCAATAATCACTCCAAACGGAAATATTTGCGCCCAACTAACATCAAAATAAGAAATCACGAGCGCCATTGAAATGAAGTAAGGTGACCACATAACGGCCAAAACATAGCCCCTCAACAAAGCCTTTCGCAATTTTCCCGATAAGGCTTTGTTTTGCTCCGTGTTAAGCATTTGATACAAGAGTGGGAGGGACCCTAAGTTCAATAAGACACTGAATAAAAACGACGTACTGCTCGACATAAAATAGAACTGATTGGCATTGTTAATACGCCGTTTGTAAAAATCATCTAACGCATCCAAATAATAACCAATGCGAACCGGGATACTTAAAATCGGAACGGTGATGAATAGTGTCAGGATACTGGCATTTTCCCCAAACGCGAGGAACCAGCCCTTAAAATCTCCATCTTGTGAAATATGAATCCAAGTTCCTGCAATGAGGAGCAGTACGATCGTTAGAGCCGGAATCCCCTTCAGAGAAGAAAGGCTAGTGATTATAAGCAGCAAACAAAAAAAGGTAAATGCAATTAAGAGAAAATCGTTTGGCACAAATACGTAGAGTAAATAGGTAAAAGCAATGAGGACGGTAATGAGCGCCCTTATCATTTCAGGTTTGTTTAGCAACGATTCATCATCTTTTCTTTCATCCCTTACCTAGTGCATAACGGCCGTAATGATTGTTCACACCGCCTCCTGTTGAAAGCCGTACGACTTCCGACTGTCAGAGATAGGGCTTCAAAAGCTGGCGTTGACGACCTAACGGCTTTCATTTACCGGCGTTAGGTCGTCAAAAGTTGTTATTGGCGACCTAACGACTTTCTCCTACCAGCGTTAGGGGCCAATCGCTGGCGTTGGCGACCTAACGGCTTCCAAAAATCGAATTAGGGCGTCAAAATCCGTTAGTGATTAAATAACTATTATAATTTCAGATCGCAGACCGTTTTCGTGAACAATGCGTTCACGATTGTAGATCAAAATAACACCATTTGTGTCATCGTTGTGATCGAGAACCAGTCATAACTCTTCTCTAAAATCGGGATGAGTAATACTAATTAACTCTTCTTTTCTTTCTGCAATTGTTTTCCCATGCAGCGAGGCGATCCCATATTCCGTAACGACATAATGGACATCGGATTTTGTAGAAGTAACGCTTGAAAACTCAGGAACAATTCTTGATTTCGTTCCTTTTGCTGCTGTCGACGGGAGGGCGATAATTGACTTCCCGCCTTTGGATGCCATCGCTCCGCGCATAAAGTCCATTTGCCCGCCTACACCTGCAATGTAAAAATCTTTTATTTTTTCAGCGTTAATCTGTCCAGTGAAATCTACTTGTACTGCTGAATTGATCGCGTGAAAGTTTGATAGCTGCGAAATGGTTGCTGTGCTATGCGTGTAATCGGATGGATATAATTCTATGTTTGAATGGCGATGGGCATAGTTATACAAGTTTTGCGTTCCTGCTAAACACGTGGCGACGATTTTACCTTGATTAATTTCTTTATATTCGTTCGTCACGACACCGCTCTCATATAAATCGATCAATGCCTCCGGAAATGTACCTGTGTGAACGCCGAGAGCGGATTTATTTTTTAAAGCACTTATAATGCTGTTCGCCAATGATCCTATCCCGATCTGGATCGTCGAACGGTCAGGAATTAATTCAGCCACATACTGAGCAATCCTGTTCTCTGTATCACCCGGAGTTGCACTGGGAAGTTCAGTTGGGGGGAGTGACCCTTCCACAAATAGGTCAATGTCGCTTGCTGAAATCGTTCCTTTTCCGGACGCCCAAGGAAGCTGATCATTTATTTCCGCGATCACCAATTGTGCATGATTAATTAATGATAGTGTGTAATCTGCGGACAACCCTAAATTCACGTTCCCTTCGTTATCGAGCGTCGTACATTGGATAAAAGCAACATCCGGTGCTAATTGTTCCATAAAACTTGGAATATCGGAAAGATTCATAGGAAGGTAATCGGTCATCCCACATTTATATGAATCTTTTAATACCCCGGATAAAAGAAAGCTTTTCACTTTAAAATGTTGATGCCATTCAGGATTTGCGTATGCACATGGACTTCCGAGCGGCATGTTATAGATTGTCACATTTTCAAGCCGCTCTCTTTGCTGAATCAATTCTTGGATTAACGCCGGAGGTTCACTGCACATCCCGGCGAGCACGAGATGATCATTTGATTTCACCTGTTTAACAGCTTCTGATACCGGTACCGTTTTATCCATCATTTTTACAACACCCCGTCTTCGCGCATACGGGAAATTTTTTCACCGGTAAAACCTAATGAAAACAGCACTTCTTCTGTATGTTCACCCAATAAAGGCGGATGGTGGCGCACCGATGCCGGGGTGTCTGATAATTTAACCGGAAATGCAGGTGTTTTTAAGTCTTTAATTTTGGGATGATCAACGTTTACCATCGTCTCTCTGGCAACAGATTGTGGCGACGTGACTGCTTCACCGACAGCGTTCACGGGGCCACAAGGCACTCCGGCTTCGTCCATTCTTGTGACAATTTCATCGCTTGTAAACTGAGCGAACCGTTCAGCCAAAATAGGAATGAGTTGGTCACGGTTGGCCACACGCAATTGATTGGTTTTATATTCTTCCACTTGCAATAAGTCTTCCCAGCCCATTGCTTTGCACGCTTTCTCCCAGAGATTATCATTGGCGGCAGCCAGGATGATATTTTTGTCGCTCGCTTTAAACACTTGATAAGGCACAATCGAGTTATGCCCTTGCCCCATCGGCTTTGCAGACTGGCCGGTTGCAAAGAAGCCTGTGGCCAAGTGGTTTAAGGTCATGATTTGACCATCCAATAAACTGGAATCTACAAACTGTCCTTCACCTGTCTTCCCTCTCGCCAATAAAGCAGCCAAGACCCCCAAAGCACCTAGAATACCTGTCGTTAAATCTGCCACTGATGGTCCCGCCTTATATGGGACACCCGGCTCCCCGGTTGTGCTCATCAGGCCCGCGTACCCTTGCATTAAGATATCATAGCCTGCACGGTCTTTTTCGGGACCCGTTCTGCCGAAGCCTGAAACGGATAAGTAGATGATTTGAGGGTTGATCTCTTTCAGTGTTTCATAGTCAATCCCTAACTTCTCGGTAGCCCCGGTTCTGAAGTTCTCAATTAAAACATCACTGTCTTTGGCTAATTCATGAATGATTTGTTTTCCTTGTTTCGTCTTTAAATTTACAGTGATGCTTCGCTTGTTTCGATTTGAACTTAAATAATAACAGCTTTCCCCTTCCCAATCCGGAGGCGAGAAATGTCTGGCTTCATCCCCCCTTCCGGGCTGTTCCACTTTAATCACTTCCGCACCGAGATCCCCGAGCATTTGGCCGGATACCGGTCCTGCAAGCGTTCTCGCAAGTTCTAAAACTTTTACTCCTTCCAAAGGTAAATGCATGCTCTCCCCCACTATCAAACTTGTAAATTTTCGAAGATGGTCGTAATCCCTAATCCGCCGCCAATACAGGCGGTTACCGCTCCATACTTACTGCCGCGGCGCTCCATTTCATTCATCAACTTAATCGTTAAAATATTGCATGTTGCACCTAATGGATGGCCTAAAGCAATTGCCCCACCATTGACATTCAAACGGTCTTGGTCGATGCCCAACTCCTTAACGACCGCGAGTGACTGGGCTGCAAACGCCTCGTTCAATTCGATAAGATCGATATCTTCCAGTTTAAGACCGGCCTGTTTTAAAGCTTTCCTCGTGGATGGAACAGGTCCTATTCCCATAATATCAGGGCCTACGCCTGCTGAAGCCTGTGCGACAACTTTCATTTTTGGTGTCAAGTTCATTTCTTTAGCTTTTTCCCCGGACATAACAAGCGTTGCCGCTGCTCCATCGTTCCTGCCGCTTGAATTGCCCGGTGTGACGGTGCCGTCTTTTTTAAAAACGGCCGGTAATTTCGATAATTTTTCCATATTCGTTTCCCTTGGATGCTCATCGGTGTCGAACTTAATGGTTTCTTTTCTCGATTTCACTTCATAAGGGGTAATCTCATCCTTGAATTTTCCTTTTTCAATGGCATCTTTAGCCAATGCCTGACTGCGCAATGCAAATTCATCTTGTTCGGATCGGCTGATATTGTGCATGTCCGCCAAATTTTCCGCCGTCAGTCCCATCGTTAAATCATTTCCATATAATTCCTCCGGCTGTGCTTTCGGTTGACTTTCCGTATTCGGATCTACGAGTACACCATTGCCGGCCGTCAACCCAAAGCGAGCACCCCGTATATAATAAGGAGCTGTACTCATACTCTCTGTTCCTCCGGCAATAATCGTATCGTCCAGATTACTCGCAATTTGTTGTGCAGCATTATTGATCGATTGCAGGCCGGAACCGCATTGCCGATGGACGGTATACCCGGGAATTTCGATCGGCATCTCTGCACGAAGCGCAGCCTTTCTCGCAATATTCGGTTGGTCTGCGCTTTGCTTCACATGACCAAGGATCACTTCTTCAACTTCTGAGCTATCCAACTGGGTACGGGAAAGAAGCTCTTTCATTACGTGCGACGCCAAATAATCCGGTTCCACATCTTTTAGCGTTCCACCCATTCTCCCAATTGCTGTTCTGACCCCATTGATGATGACAACATCTTTCATTTGACAACAACTCCCGTTAATTTTTTTGGCATGTGCGTACTATTTCAAAGGTTCTTTCACGGCGTTATACGGACAAAATCCTTGTTAATAGAGTGGAAACTGTCCGAACTAAGGGTGACTTCGGACAATTTTGCAAGGTAAAACGAGGATTTTGTCCGACCTAAGGACAAGTTCGGACACGTGTACCGGGAAATGCGCAAAAACTGTCCGAACCCAATGTTCCGTTGGAACTTTTGGCGGTTTGGTCCTGATAAATTCCTCTAGGAAAGATCAATAATCAGTTTATAGTGTTGATTCTATCTCATAACTCCTTCATGACACCTCTGTTTGAACGTTTTTTCCATTATGAGGTGCCATAGTCCCGTCATGACACCTCTGTTTGAACGATCCTTCCATTATGAGGTGCCATAGCCCCCTCATGACACCTCTGTTTGAACGTTTTTTCCATTATGAGGTGCCATAACCCCTTCATGACACCTCTATTTGAGCGATATTTTCATTATTAGGTGCTATGGTCTCACAGCACTAGACAATCCATGCTGAAAAACCCCCCTCGGCGGGGAGTTCCCTTTATTGATATTCTTTTTTCAGCCTTCCCGCGATAATGTTCTTTTGAATTTCCGATGTTCCTTCATAAATCTTGGTTATGCGGGCATCGCGGTAGTAGCGCTCAATCGGATACTCTTTCATATAACCCATCCCCCCATGGATTTGAACGGCAAGGTCGGCCACCCGGTTATAGACTTCGGCTCCGTGCAATTTCACCGTCGCTGCTTCCTTGATAAGGTTCTGGCCTTGATCACTCATCCATGCCACTTTATAAGTCAGCGCTCGCAATGTCTCAATATCGAGCGTCATATCGGCGAGATAATGTTGAATGATTTGTTGTTCAAAAATCGGTTTCCCAAATTGTTCTCTTTGCATCGCGTAGTCCAAGGACATTTCATGTAACTTCACGCAAGACCCTAGATTCCGTGCCGCTAAGCCGGCGCGGCCACTGGCAAGAATTTTTAATGCATTGACGTATCCCTTGCCTTCTTCGCCCAGAACATTTTCAACCGGCACCTCACAGTCTTCGAAAAACAATTCCACAGACTGAGAGCCGTGCAATCCCATTTTTTCCTCGATTTTTCCTACTTTAAATCCGGGAAAATCGCTTTCTACAATAAAAGATGTAATGCCTTTTGCGCCTTTTTCCGGATCGGTAGATGCCATTACCGTGAAAACATTTCCAATTGTCCCGTTGGTGATAAAATGTTTTGAACCATTTAAAATATATTTATCACCTTTGCGAACAGCTGTTGTTTTGACATTTGCAGCGTTCGAGCCTGCCGCGGGTTCGGTTAAGGCATAACCGCCGATCCATTCCCCTCTCGCCATTGGAGGCAAATATTTTTTCTTTTGTTCTTCTGTTCCCATTTCTACAATGCCGACACTTCCGATGCCTGTATGGGCACCGATAACGGTCGTAAACCCATTAATGGTCTTTCCCAACTCTTCATATACGGCGCACTTCCCAACCATGTCAATGCCTAAGCCGTCATATTCGGCGGGAATGCTTAAACCGAACAAACCGATTTCCTTGCTCTTGTCCATAACATCTTTGGGGATTTCATCTGTCTCTTCAATTTGATGGGCGACAGGATCCACTGTTTCATATACAAAATCCTTGACCGTCGCTTTTAACATTTTAATGTCTTCCGGAAAATCGTAATTCATTTTTTTGCCTCCATCTCGATTAAACGATTTTGCTCTGTTTTAATTGCTCTATATCGGTTGAAGAATATCCCAATTCATCCAATAATTCTTGATTATGTTCACCCAAGTCCGGTGCGCTTCGTCTAACATCGCCTTTTTCCGTAGAAAATTTAATCGGGAATCCAATCTGTTTTAGCATTCCTAGAGCCGGATGTTCATTTTCAACGAGCATCTCTCTGGCGATTACCTGCGGATCTGCAAACACTTCGTCAATATCGTAAACCGGTCCCACACATGTTTCTTCTTCTTTTAATAAATTCAGCCACTCTTGTTGATTGTTTTGTAAAAAAATACGTTGTAATTCTTGTTTCATCTCTTGTTGCTCGTCATCGGGGGCTGACAAACGGTCAATAAAACCCTCTTTTCCAAGAAGTTGACAAAGCCTTGCCCAAAACTTTTCTTCCAAAGCACCCACGGAAAGATACTTTCCATCTTTCGTTTCATAGACCCCGTAACATGCTTTTTGCCCGGAAAGTCTTGTCTCTCCTCGCTTCGGTTTTTCATTCGTTGCCAGATAGCCTCCGGCTACACCTGATAACCAGGAAAGCACCCCGTCCATCATGGAAATATCTACATATTGCCCTTGACCCGTTCTTTCTTTATGGAGAAGGGCCATTAACACTCCAGACAAGGACATTAACGATCCCCCGCCAATATCGGCAATTTGAACACCTGGGATAATCGGTTGGCCATTTTTTTCACCGATCAACCCCAATACGCCGCTATATCCGATATAGTTAATATCGTGGCCGGCCAACTGACTGTAAGGGCCATCTTGTCCATACCCAGTAATCGAGCAATAAACGATTCCCGGGTTTAGGGCAGACATTTGCTCATAAGATAACCCCAACTTATCCATCACCCCAGGCCTAAAACCCTCTATGATGACATCTGCATCCTTGGCAAGATTTTTAAAAATTTCTTTTCCCTTTTCGCTTTTTAAATCAAGGGTAATGCTCTTTTTATTTCGGTTAAGCACTAAGTGCCTTGAACTGTAGCCTTCGATAAAAGGATCGGTGTTTCTGCCATAATCCCCTATGACCGGTTGCTCCACCTTGATTACTTCAGCGCCATAATCCCCATTAACATCGTGCAGTAAGGACCTGGCAGCAATCTCGTCAAATCAAGAATCCGTATTCCATCTAATACAGCCATATACTTATCCACCTGCTTTGCTGTTATTTTTGTAAAATGGTAAAAGCTGCAGTTGCAATCGCGATCAGTCGATCTTGATCATCAACCACTTTTGATTCCACCGGTAATATTCTTTTGCCCGGATGGACGATGTTTGCAGTGGCATACAATGTTCCGTCCTTCACCGGAGCTACAAAGTGTGTATTTAAATAAATCGTCGCTACTCTAACGTCCTGGGATGAACGAATGGTTACGCCAATAATTGAATCCAACAGGGATGTAATGGACCCGCCGTGTAAGTATTGATTGCAATTCATTTGGTTTTCGGATACCGGCATTTTTATTCTCGCTTCCCCCGCTGATAAATAATCCATGGATATCCCCATATGCTTCCAAAAAGGGGACTCTTCAAAATCATTCTTTAGCCAAGTTAAGTATTCGCTATCCAATTGCGCCCTCTCCCTTTATAAGTTGCCGTCCAACCTTTTGGTTGCTAGGTTTGCTTCCTTTAAAATTTGATAAAATAACTGGTCAACGCTCGGGATATCGTCAATCAGTCCGACCCCTTGGCCTGCCCAACCGAATCCTTCCTTCAAATCACCGTCTTGAATGAACTTTTGGTTGGCTTCGCCGTTGATGTATGGCCATAATTCCTCAAATGAAGCCCCTTTTTCTTCCATTTGAGCAATTTTTTCCGTCGCTTCCGAACGTAAGCCACGCGCAGGGATGCCGATTGATTTTTTGATAATGATGGTTTCATTTTCCTGTGCATTTACGATAGCTTCTTTATAGCGGGGATGAGCGATACACTCCTTTGTCGCGATAAACCGCGTTCCCATTTCTATGCCTTCGGCCCCTAAGGCCAAGGAAGCAGCATAGCCTCTCCCATCTACAATCCCCCCGCTTGCCAGCACTGGAATTGATACAGCATCAACGACTTTCGGGACTAAAACAATCGTGCCTACATCATCCCTGCCGAGATGGCCGCCACCTTCGGTTCCGACGACAATAACCGCGTCCGCTCCCAATTCTTCAGCCTTTTGCGCTTGCCGTACCGAGGCTACGAGCACGAGCTTTTTAATATTCGTTCCTTCCAATTGTTGAATAACGTTTTCTGGATTGCCCGCTGTTAGGGAAATTGCAGGAACTTCCTCCTCAATGGCCACGTCCACAAATTGGTCTACCGGGCGTCTTCCTAAAGCAAAATTAACACCGAAGGGACGGTTCGTTAGCTGTTTTACTTTTCGGATTTCATCACGTAAATCCTTTGCATCATTAAAAAACGTAGCCGTGATCTGACCAAGTCCTCCCGCGTTTGAAACAGCAGCGGCTAGCTCGGCAAATGCCAGATAGGCCAGCCCGCCTTGAATGATCGGATATTTAATTCCAAACGTTTCACTCACCCTATTTGACACCCGGAACAACTCCTCATTTGATCGTTTTAAACCGCTTACAATTATTTGTCTCTATTTTACTTATGAAAAAATTTTTTGTCAAATAAAATAAGGATTGAAATTACAAATGTATCCATTTTGCCAAGTTTAATATTGATGGTTGAAAACCTATTTTTATTTCTTTTTTGAAGCAAGAAATTCATCCAAACGATTTTGGGGAACATCTGTCGTAAATGAGAGAGCAAACTGATCAATACTATCTTTAATGGCAATGTCCAATGAACAGTTCTGCCACGTTTCAAACAGCTGTTTTTGAGTGGCAATTGTCTGTCGATCGTTTTTTCCAATTTTTCTGGCCAAAACCTCTGCCTCACCTATCAAATCTTCTAATTTGACGACTTTGTTTATAAAGCCACGGTCATTGATTCGATCAACTGATACACTTTCACCGATTAATAGCATTTCTTTAGCCAAACTTAAGCCAACATGTTGCTGGAGCAGTACAGAGTCAAGGACAGATGGAATACCAAGATTAATTTCCGGCATAGCAAACATTGCATTTTCGGATGCAACTCGCAGATCCGCAGCCATTGCAAGCTCCATAGCGGCGCCAATGCAATATCCATTAATCGCCACAATAACAACTTGCGGCATCGTCCTAACGATTTGAAAAACTTCTTTCAACTCTTCCATAAGTCCGCGTGCACTTTGTGGAGTCAGTCCATTAAATTCATCCACATTCATACCTGCACAAAAGGATTTTTCACCCATCCCGGTAATGATAACGGATGTTATTTGATCATCCTTACTGATTTCACGCATATGTGAACCTAACTCACGGACTGTACTGCGATGTAAGCTGTTTAATTTTTGAGGATTGTTCAGTGTGATCCTCTCGGTATTTTCTTTACGTTCATATAATAAATGCTCTGTCATTTCAATGCCCTCCCGACCTATTATCAGGCCCGACTTCGGCCACTTGCGTTTGCGTGCCCCAAAAGGAAACCCATTCATCCCGATTGCATCATCTCCTCAGGCTTATATTCCTATTTTCGTTTAAATGTATTGCTTAAATATAAGGAAACGATACTCGCGGCTACTAATAAAATGCCCGTGACTCCAAAAGACACCAGATGCGTGCCGTAGGTATCATATCCCCACCCCCCGAGCCAGGAACTTAACATCGCTCCAATTTGGTGGCCGAAGTATGTCCAGCCATATAACAATCCGACAAGTCTCACCCCATATACATCCGACAATATCGCGGAAGAAAGGGCAATGCTGCCTGCCCAAACGATGCCGGCTATGGCTGCCACCAAATATAGCTGCCAAGTGACCGTAACGATAACCAGCGCGACCATTCCCAAACCCCTAACAAAATAAATTAAGGCGAGCAAGTGCTTACGTTGCACTTTGTCTGAAAGAACACCTAAAAACAGCGTACTCGGGATAGCGACAATACCGATTAAACCAATCGCAAATGAAGCAGTGATCGGTGCAAATCCATGATCCTGCAGCATCGGCACACCATGAGTGCCCAAGAGATTCATGCTAAACCCGCATGTAAATAAACCAAATGCGATAAGCCAAAATGGGGGTGTAGCTATCGCTTTTTTCCAAGTCAGTGCAGGGCTTGGATCTTGCGGGGCATTTTGTTTTACATCCGGGAGTGACGCACTTTCCGGCGGATGGTCTCGGATAATGAATATGGTGGTCGGAACGATGATAATAAGAAAAGCTGCGCCAAACAATAAGATGGTTGCCTGCCACCCAAACCGTTCAATTAAAAATGAGAACACCGGAGTCATGATGGCGATGCCGGCCATGGAGCCAGTAGATAAATAAAACAACGCTCTGCCTCGAAGCTTCGTAAACCAGCGGCTAATGATCGGTGTAAGTGCCACCGGGCTCGTAAAAGCAAGCCCGAATGATAAAAAGACACCGAATGCCATGAAAAAGTTTAACGGATGTTGCGCCAGGACGGTCCATACACAAGAAATGGTGACGATTATAATCCCTAAAATAAGCACCATATTTGTGCTATATTTTTCTACCAGATAACCCGCGATTGGCATACCGATGCCATACACAATCATTCCCACCGCGATGATCGTTGACAACTCGGTACGGGTGAAATTTAAATCTTCCATAATAGGCAGAACAAATGGGCCAACACCCATTCGCATGCCAACTGTCAACAACGTAATGACGGCAGCAGCCCCTACAATGTTCCATCCAAAATACCATTTTGGAATTATAATCATCCCCTTGTTTCGGTATACTCAAGTGCTTGCAACAATCCATCAACGATGTCCGTGGGAATCTCCTCCCAATCAATGACTGTGTCCAGCCATTCACTTACCGACTGATCAAACAAGGTGAGATCGTCTGCAGCTTTGATATAGCGATGATAATAATGAAGGCACAGAAATAGCTTACGGTAATTACCATTAACGTTTATATCGTGCTCTGCTTCTTCCAGCAATAAACTTGCAGCAATAAGATGATACATTTGCTCCATAAAGCGCCTGGCCGCTACATTATGTGTACGTGTTTGTTCTTGCGAGATTTTGTCCATGTGCCCGGAAATAACACTTGTACGTTTCTGGATGAGCTTTGCCGCGCGTTCAGTATAAGCATTCTCCAACCCTGAAAGCCGCTGTTCAAAATGATGAAATAATGTACTGCCTGCATCTTCCTTGCGAATCGCCCTTAATACATCAAGGGAAACAATATTTGTCGTTCCTTCCCAGATGGAACCCAAATGGGCATCGCGCACGAGTCTCGGGTTTACCCAATCTTCAATATATCCATTCCCGCCCCGAATTTCCATGGCCTCGGCAGTAACATAACGAGCACGCTTACAAATATAACCTTTCAGTAAAGGCGTTAGAATGCGCAATGATTTTTTGGCATCTTCATCACCATTATCCGACTTATCAAACACATTCGCTGTAAAAAAAATCATGGATGCGGCTGCTTCTGTATCGAGAAGCATTTCGAAAAGACCTTCCCGCATCAAAGGCAGCTGACTGAGTTGTTGACCGAAAGCCAGTCTTCCTCTTGATGCCACAATCGATTCCAAATAGCTGCGTCTCATCAATGCTGCTGATCGAACGGCATTGGAAAGGCGTGATGAATTAACCATGGACATCATCTGCTTAAAGCCATTTTCTATGCTTCCAACGACATATCCAACGGCTCCTTCAAAGGTGACCTCCCCTGAAGCCATGTCTTTTGTTCCGAGCTTATCTTTTAATCGATTGATGCGAAAGTCATTGTGCTCACCATTTTCTAATCTTTTAGGGACCAAAAACATTGCAAGACCTTTTGATCCTTGTTGCGCTCCCTCGGGACGGGCGAGAACTAGCGCTATGTCAGCTGACACGTTGGAACAAAACCACTTATCTCCCGTTATCTCCCAGTGATTGCCAACTTGCTTCGCTGTCACTGTATTGGCGCCAACATCGGATCCGCCCTGTTTTTCTGTCATAAATTGGCCGGCTGTCCAAAGCTCATCCATATCGGTGCTTGTCAATCGAGGTAAGTATTTTTCTTTTATTTCATCGCTTGCAAACTTTTCAAGAATAGTTGCTGCCGAGTCCGTCATACTCATTGGACAACATAGGCTAAATTCACCTTGGGCAAATAAGTACCAAAATGAGTATTTTAAAACTCTGGAAAAAGGAGTCTGCCAATTCATCACACCTGGGCGATGGGACATTGCTGGAAGTCCAAATTGGCCATATCCGATCTCTTCCAACCTAAGATATGAAGAGTGATACTTTACATGGTTTACTTGTTCCCCTTTTTTATTATAAGAAACCAATTCAGGAGGATTGCGATCCGCATCGTGTGCCAGTTTATCCACTTCATTGCCCGCTGTCTCCCCCAAATCTCTCAAAAGCGGGTGTACTTTTTCATATTCATCTTCCGATACGTAGTAGCGAAGTAAAAATTCCATATTTGGGTCTGTTTCAAAAAAGTTGAGCCCATGTGCATCATGCATACCCTGAACGACTGCTTCCGGTTTTGGGACTTGACAATGTTTTATCATTCTCGATCATTCCTTTCTGGTATTATCTCCCCGTAAACTGCAGTGCTCTTTAAAATTTTCGGACTGGAAGCATATATCCTGCCCTTGCAATTCCATCTCCAATAAGGTTTTCAAACCCTTGTTCAAATGTTCGTTCATCATCTTTTTCGCCATACCTCTGGCAGCTATCGCTTTCTTCTCTAACTTTCCAGCTATATCAATGGTTTTGCTTTTGCCACAGTCTCTTCATTTTGTTTCCATACAATAATGCCATCTAAAGCCGCAATCCCTTTGCCGTCTTCAAATACCCATAGTGGGTTAATATCCATCTCCTGAATTCGCTCTTGATGGGTTGAAGCAAATTGGGAAATGCGCACAAGGGCATCTGTCAATGCCTGAATATCCCTCGTTGTTCCACCTCTGACCCCTTCGAGAAGAGGATAACCTTTCAATTCTTTTAACATCGCAAAAGCTTCTTTATCAGTAATAGGAGCGCGGCGAATCGATATGTCTTTCAATACTTCTACGAAAATACCTCCCAAACCACACACAATCAAAGGCCCGAACTGAGGGTCTTCCTTAACACCTATAAACATCTCAACGCTTTCGTCCTGTAACATCTCCTCAGCAAGAATACCCTCAACATCCGCATCAGGGTTATACACGTGTAAGGAAGAAACGATAGATTCATAAGCTTCTTCCAGTTCGGCAGCATCTTTGATGTTTGCTTTAACACTGCCGGCGTCTGTTTTATGCAACACATCTTTGGAGATTCCTTTACAGACGACCGGATAGTGGACATTCGTTTTTACTTCCTGCAAGTGTGCACGATCTTTAATGAGCGTGCCTCGCGGAATCTTTATCCCTAAAGAATCTAGTTCTTTTTTGACACGAACTTCAGTCCAAATGCCGGTTGCATCTATATTCTCTTCTATTTGCACGCCACCATCCTCGAATTGATCTGGCTCTTGTCCCCGGCTAAAACGAGAGAAGTTTGATAAATGTTTGATCGCAAACATTGTTTTATAAGACGTCGTATAAACAGGCACATTTGCTTTTTCCAAGATCGTTCGTCCCTCACCTGTAATCTCCGCCGTTCCCGTGATCGTCACGATAATTGGCTTAGCGGTAGTCTTATCAATTTCGGCGACTTTTTTGCATATTTTTTGGCCTAACTCTCCCCCGAATGTCGTTTGAATGACGATGACATCTACCTCATCTTCATTGATCAAAACCTCAAGGGTGTCTGTGAAAATATGTTGCTCCTTCAAAGCCTGTGCCGTTATATCAATCGGATTTAATGCAGATCCGTAGGACGGGATAATTTCCTCTACTTTAGCTTGTGTTTCATTAGGCAAACGGACGAGTTCTAATCCGAGGGGTTCACTGTAATCCGCCATGGCAATGCCAGCTGCCCCGGAATTGGAAATGGTTACAACTCGATTTCCGTTTGATTGCTTTCCACGGGAAAAAACTTTCATTAAATCAATCATGTCGTCGACATCATTGGCAGTTACCAAACCGTATTGCTTAGCGATTGCCTGGAACGTTTCATCAGACCCTGTTAACGAAGCGGTATGGGACATCGCCGCTTTTCTTCCTATTTCTGAGCGACCGGCTTTTAAGACAATGAGCGGTTTTTTTAACGTTTTGGCCCTTTTCGCCAATCGAATTAACATTTCGCCATCAGGAATCCCTTCCAAATACCCTGCCACAACATCTGTATCCCCATCTTCCAGCATGTAGGCGATACAATCCAATGTATGAAGGTCGATCTGATTCCCAGTATTAATAACGTGAGAGAAACCTATGTTTTCCTCTTGGGCCAACCCGAAAAGGGAGAAACCAAGGGCGCCGCTTTGAGAGGCGAACCCTACGTTCCCGGAAAGAAAACCTTCCTTTGTCTCAAACGAAGTTGAAAAGCCGAGCGGAATGCTTTTCTTCACATTTAACAAACCTATACAGTTAGGGCCTAAAATCGTTATCCCCGCTTTTTTAGCTTTTTCCAGCACTTCTTCTTGCAATCGTTCACCCTCTTCACCGATTTCTGCAAAACCTGAACCGAAAAGAATCACACTGCGGACATTTTTTTGCTCGCATTCGGAGAGAATTTGCATCATTCTTTTAGAAGAGACGGCGATTAAAGCAACGTCTACTTCTCCGGGAATGTCGAGAAGGCTAGGATAGCAGGTAAAGCCTGCTATCTCCTCGTACTTCGGATTTATCGGGTAAATTTGCCCTTTAAATTGATGTCGAATTAAATTTTTCATAGGTTTTCCGCTGATGGATGTAAAATCTTGGGATACTCCTACTATCGCTATCGATTCAGGGTTCAGTAATCGTTCGATGGCTTCTCTTTTAGACATATTGAAACCTCCTTGTTAATGTTACCTTTGACTCACGTTTTCTTCCGTTGTATTCCCTATCTTCTTGCTTATATAAGTAATAACATAAAAGATTATCAACATTGTAACGACAATCATATTTACTGCGAAGTTAGGAACTAGCATCGCGATACCACCAATAGAGAAAATGACCCTGTGAATCATTGTCATGCTGCCATAGCCAATAAGATATCCTTGCAACGCGGATGCAATAAGGAAGACGCCGACCAATGCCGTACCGATGCTAAGTAGCGATTCCGTCAATGTGCCACTCCAAATTAATGCAGGTTGGTACACAATGAAAAACGGGATGAAAAACGTAACGATACCCAATTTTGTCGATACAACTGATGTTTTCAATGGGCTCGAATTTGCTATTCCGGATGCCGTAAACGAGGCAAGCGCGACAGGCGGTGTAATGTAAGATGCAGTTGCCCAGTATAGAACGAATAAATGGGCCGCAATAGGATCAACACCAACCCCTACTAATGCAGGAGCCAACACAATAGCTAAAAAGATATAACTTGCAGAAACGGTCATCCCCATACCGAGAATGAAACTTGTGATCGCGCCGGCAATCAATAGCAGTAAAAGATTATCACCTGCCATCATAACCAGTTCTCTTGAGAATGAGAAGGAAACGCCTGTTGCAGAAAAAGCTCCTACGATTAAACCGACACCCGCAATCAAGGAAATAATTTCTCCAAGCACTTTGCCAGTGTCCACGATCATATCTCCGAGATTCTGCAAACTAAAACGTGTAGACTTCCGTAATGTAGCCAAAATAAGAATTAAAGCGCTGGCATAGTACGGCGCTTGTCCCTCCGATTGAATAAACACGAGAACGAGAATCAGCGTTATCATGCTTGCCAGGTAAATCCAACCTTGGCTTAAAGTCTTTAACACCGGTGGCAACTCCCTTTTCGGAATCCCGCGTAAATCATGTTTGGCAGCATAGCCATCTACCTGGAGAAACACAGCTATAAAATACAAAGCTGCCGGAATGGCCGCCGCCACTACAATTTCTAAATACGCAACGCCGACGAACGATGCCATAATAAAAGCGGCAGAACCCATGATAGGCGGTGCAATCGTTCCACCGGTTGATGAGGTTGCTTCAACGGCCGCCGCATACTCGGAATCGTATCCGGATTGCTTCATCGCTGGGATCGTCATTTGACCGGTCGTCACGGTATTTGAAATCGCACTCCCGCTTAACATCCCAAAAAATGCGCTCCCCGCAACGGAAACTTTCGCCTCTCCACCTCTTTGACTACCAAAAACCGACTGCGCCAACTTGAAGAAAAACGTACCTCCTCCGGTATGTGTGAGAATCACGCCAAACACTAGGAACCCAACAACCAATGACCCCACCGTATCCAAAGGAACACCAAGCACACTATTTGTACTCATGATATGGTTATTTGCCAAGGTAATAAAGTCGAAGTTTTGCCCTTGTAAAAAATACACCGGGATCACATGGGCAAAAAGCGGATAAATCGATATGATACCGCAAATGGCAAATAAAATCTTCCCTCCGGCCCGGCGTAATATTTCAAGAACAAGCACCCATAGTACAACCGCGGCAATGGTCGGTGCTACCGGTGCCACCCAGTCCCATCCTTCCAAAATAATGCGCTCACTGTTGAGGCCTAAATAAAGGGTTGCGACAAGTGTCAACGCAAAACAGATAACATCGTAATAACGAATGGAGGTATCTGTTTTCTTAGCTGGCAACACTAGGAATGAGATTGACATAAATGTGGCAAGTAAATAATATAAATATTCATTTTGTAACGGAGCAAATCCGAATAATCGTAGATAAAAAACATGATTAACGGATAATAATACCCCTAAAAGCGTCGCGATGATAACAATGACTTTCCAAGGTCCGTGTATACGATTCAAAACCTATCCCTCCATTCTAAGTTAGACACTTCTCTAGAAGTCCTCCGGCACTAGCTCTTCTTTTCGCTCTAACCAGTGCTCCTCTTGTTCGTCCTCGGATAGATTCATATCTTCTGCTTCCTCCTGAACAATAGTCCACGCTTCTTGAAGCTGTTCCTGACGCTCAATTAAGGCATCATTCTCTTCTTGCTTCTCTTCATCCCATATTCCAATTTCTTCAAGATATTGGATGGAACCTTCATGATAAGGCACGCCCATTTCTGCCGGACTCGCAACGATTTCATCAGGGTGATAGGTCCACATATTGGCGGTCGCCCCTTCATAGTTCTCGTACTGCTCGACCATAGATTTCGTAAATGCATACATATCTTCCTCATCTTGGTCTGCATATCCAGCAAACAAATAAGCATGTCCTAAAATTTCATTCACATCGGTCATCCCGGCACCATCATCTATTTCTCTTGGATTAAACCAGGATGCAACGTCATGAACTCGATCCCATCCTTCTTCATCGGACGCCGGCATTTGCAACCAGCGAATCCCGTCAAGGCTATCCGCTTCAAACATCCCTCCGGCTAATGGATTGATCGACGCAACATCAAGTTCACCTTGAATTAGCGCCTCTCCTTGTCCCCCATAATCGTTAAATTCAACGACATCGACGTCATCAAAGGTCAATCCGCCGAAAGCAAGTATAGACTCTGTCTTTATATTAATGGACGTATTTCCGCTAATATGAGGAACGCGCATTCCTTCCAAATCTTCAATTGATTCGATATTTGAGTCCTCGCGCACAGCTATACCAAATGGGGCAATCGGTGCCCATATGGCGCGCATATCTTGAGGACCCCAGCCTAGATGGAAAAATTCCTCCGTCCCTTCAAATGCAAACTTAACTTCATCTCCAATTTTGCCGACATCCGCATCTCTTAAATAAAGAGGCATCATGCGGCCAACACCACTTGAAGATGGAAGCATGCGTATTTGCGTGCCATATGCTTCTGTAATCTCATTGGCCACAGCAGACGCCTCTGCATATCCCCCGGCATTAATATCATATACACTCCACACCATATCTTCCGGCATTTGTTCACCATTTTCGCCTATTTCAAGCGTTTCCGATGAAGCTCTTGGATTCGAACAGCTTGATAATATAAATCCCACCACTAACAGCAAAATAAAAACGCTAGAACGATGATAGTTCAATAGTCGCACCTCCTGAAGTTGTGTTTTTAAATTGTTGGCAACTATAATTCTCTTTGAAAAAATATTATATTTTTAGTTTCAATTTATGGAATCGCTTCCAAATAAGATAAGCGCATTTTATATACCACAATAATTTTTGTCAATAAAAATTAAAACCCTTTCAAACAGTTCTTCCGATTAAAAGGGTAGTCTTTTTTATTTTCTGTAATAGCTCCTCTGCTCTCATTGCTTCACTTAATCTCGTTCCTTACCACAGCGACATATATACCGGATTGCGTTGCTCTGAATCGGTCTTTGGTGACTGCATTTTAATTTCCTTTTTATGTACGTCCTTCGAGTCACTTTCTTTACAGGTCAAGAAAGGGTGATCATATGCACCCCGGAAGCCTCAAAATCAGAGCAGCCGCTACTCCCCGGCGATTACGATTATTTCTCTTTATCCCGGTGATGAGCACCCGATTCATTCAACTAACTGTCAGAGTAAAATCCGTCCTCTGATAAATTCCACTTTATTTTACTTATGAATTGTCAAATAAACTAAGGCAGGTGTGATCACCCAAGGTTTTTAACCATGATTCACATTCCAACCAGCCCGGTTGGAGCACTTTTTCAATCAGCTCAACCCGATTCCCGTTCCTAAGGAGCGCTATTAGATACCCAATGATCGCCTTTTTTGTTTTTGTTGGACGTTAACTGTGTGGTTGGATACCCTTGGGTAAGATTTTTCCCTCTGTTCGGGTCTTAACCGGGTGAATAGTGACAAATGGAAATCATTTTGCTGGGAGTTCACATTCGAATTTCCCTTTTACTTTCACTTCCCCATCCTGATTCACCGCTTGAACTTCACCCACAACCCGATGATCATCTTTCTTTTCCAAAATAGAGCCTTCGACCCGTATCTTGTCACCGGGATAAGTCATCTTTTGAAAGCGCACATTAAATTTTTTCACGTTTTTTCTGGGCATCCATGTAGTCACACCCTCGGCCGCCATCCCCATAATCAGCATTCCATGAGCGATCAAACCGGTTCCGGCTTGCTCGCCAACGTCTTCATCCGTGTGCAATGGATTAAAATCCCCGGAAGCACCGGCGTATTTCACCAATTGCACTCGCGTTATCGGATCTTTTTCAATCACCGGCAACTGCTCGCCAACTTCTATATCTTCATAGAACATAATATCTCCTCCTATTGATCAATGTCGTTCAATAGTTGTGCTTCTGGCAATGGCAACTTTTTTATCATGTTGATTGGTATAGATGTTTTCAGTCGTTATTAGATTCATTCCTCCGGAGGCACCTTCTTTTACTCTTACATCAATCACTTTAGAAGTAACGGTTACATGGTCCCCCGCATATATATCACCGATGATTTCATACTCCTGTTCTCCGTGAAGAACCTTCACCGGGTTTATATCGAGCACTTCCACCTTCTTATCAAACGTATATCCACCCCACAAATCAATCGCTTGCAAGAACGTTAATGGAATAGGAATCCCTTCAAACCCTTCTTTTTTAGCCGCGTCCTCACTAAAATAGATAGGATTGTCATCTCCAATTGCCATTGCCAACTCCTTAATTTTTCCTTTCTCTACATCAAAATGATACGGCTCAAGTTCCAAGCCGATTAATTGTTGTTTGTCCGACATTCTGAAACCTCCTCGAAAACTTTAGCCTAATTCTTTTCCTACGATGGAAAGAAAAGAAACACATTCCCACGGCCGTCCGCCTAAGTTATGGGTTAATCCAAGTTTTGGATGTTCGATTTGACGTTTTTCCGCCTTTCCCTGAAATTGCTTATACATTTCATACAACATTCTCAGTCCGCTTGCTCCAATGGGATGGCCAAACGATTTCAAGCCTCCATCGGGATTGACGGGAAGGTCCCCATCCAAATCAAATTTTCCGTTTAAAGCATCTTTCCAACCTTCGCCTCTTTCGCTAAATCCCAAATCTTCATAAATGACTAATTCGGTCGGTGTAAAACAATCATGAACCTCCGCCATACTGATTTCTTTTTGCGGATTTTTAATTCCCGCTTGTTTATAAGCCGTCGTTGCCGCGGCATTGTTTTCCTTAATGCTTGTAAAATCAAAATCTTGGTGGATCGCTCCAACACCTGTGCCTGCAGCAATCGTTAAAGCTTTCACATACATGGGATCGTGTCGGTATTTATGAGCATCTTCTGTCCGAACGATCACCGCGGCAGCGGCCCCGTCAGACACCCCGGAACAATCAAAAACCCCTAAAGGATCGGCAACCATGGGCACGTTCATGATTTTATCCATTGGCACTTCCTTTTGATACTGCGCCTTCGGATTCAACGCACCGTTTTTATGGTTTTTCCATGCAATGCGAGACAGTACTTCTTTTCCCTGTTCAGGAGTAAGTCCATACTTTTCAAAATAAGCGGGCGCTAAAAACGAAAAAGCAGCAGGGGCGCTGATATTGGGCCGGGTGCCGTCCGGATCCGGATCTGTATTGGGCAGACCGCTGAACCCGGAATCCTTCAATTTTTCAACCCCTACCGCCAAGACGACATCATATGCTCCGGAAGCCACGGCATAACAGGCATTTCGGAAAGCTTCCGAACCGGAAGCACATTTATTTTCCACTCTCGTGACGGGAATAAACCCGGTTTTGAGCGTTTTGGAAACCATTAACCCTGAGCCCGACGTCAACAACGTTCCAAACCATGCCGCGTCTAAATCTTCGGATTCAATTCCTGCATCTGTAAATGCTTCCACGGATGCATCTAAAATCATGTCTTCCGGACCTTTATCCCACTTTTCTCCAAACTGCGTACAACCCATGCCGACGACGGCAACTTGATCCGCGATGCTTTTTGCCAATGTCGAACCCTCCTATCGTTTTGGCCGAACTTTCCACGTATAATTATGGATACTTCCTGCTTCATAAAGATGTCTAAACGTCATCTCAACTTCCATCCCTACCGCCAATTGATCCAAATGATAATCGACCATTTCACAAATCATGCGGCCGCCACCTTCAAAATCGATCACATTAAACGTGGAAGGCGGATCCGGAGAGACCGCTAAGTAGTCGGAGGTATACGTGACCACTTTCCCTTTTTTGTCCGTAAATTTATAAGGTTCCATTTGCTGGATTGCTCCACATTCCGCGCAAACGTGCTGTTTAGGAAAGAACGGGGTTTCACAAGACGTACAGACGCTTCCGTACCCTTCTAGATTTTGCTCTTGATGTCGATACATGGCAGGAGCGGAAGGCTGCGGAATCTCCGGACGCCGACCAGCTTCCGTCGGGAGCATGTTTTTCCATTTCAAATAAGTTGTATAGGGAAGGTTGTCTCTTTTTGATTGCAATTGTTTTGCAAATCCCATACGCGGAGCATATGAACGGATGTTTTCTGTTACTTTAAATAGCATAGCGTCACTGCCCGACCCATAGGTGGCCATTACAATCAAATCGCCCGGATGTGCTTCTTCCAAACAGTCTACGAGTAACATGGGAGCCTGCGCAGTGCTGCAATGGCCGATGCGATTTTCATGGCCGGACACAACCTGATCATCGGAAAATCCGAGCGTAGCCGCCAGTTTTTTCTGATACCTTTCCTTTGGTCCTGCCAGAATCACCTTCGAGATATCAGTCGTCTGTAGGTCGTTAGATGTTAAAAGGTCATGAACAGCATCGGACACGAGTTGGTTATAACCGCTTTCAACGCCGAAGCGCTCTTCCCACGATTTAAGGAAATCATCCGCAGAAGATCGCCATTGATCGGTAATATCTACCGTAATGCTCTTGCTGTCTTCAATCGTTGCCAAGACGTTTTCCGTTCCGATCAAAAATGCGGCAGCGCCATCCCCCAGTAACGATTCAAACCCTCCCTGAGCTCCGCCTACCCGCGTATCTGAAGCTGTAACTAACACGCTTTTCTCTCCTGATTTCACAGCATCTGCAGCGGATAATAGTGCTCCGGAAGCTGCCCGAAGTGAGTCGGTCACGTCGGTTGAACGGATGTTCCGCTTAAAATCCAGCGCTGACCGAATAATGGCGGACGATTGCTTCTCCTTGTATGGGGGCGTGGTGGACGCGAAGAAAACGACATCTGCATTGAAATTGCCCGCGTCCGCCTTTGCATCTATGGCCGCTTCTACTGCCATCGACAAACTATCCTCATCGTGGTTTGCGACTGCCTTCTCACCGGAACCTCCTTTTTCCCCGTATGCCTCCGCGATGACTTTCTTTTTTAATCGACTAAATGGAATGTACGCTCCATAGCCTGTAATCCCAACCACATGGATCCCCTCCCTTGTTTCATTAACGTTTAGTGCCCGTCTGCTCCCAGTACGGTTGCCGCAATTCCCTTTTAAGTATTTTGCCGGATGCATTCCGTGGCAGTTCATTTACAAAGTCTACGATCTTTGGTTTCTTATAACTGGCAAGGTGTTGCTTCACAAAATCAATAACGGCGTCTCCTTTTAGATCGTTATTTCTCGATACGATAAAGGCTTTGAGCGACTCACCCCATTTCTCATCCGGAACACCGATGACAGCCGCTTCTTTTATATCGGGATGTTTGTAAAGCACTTCTTCAATTTCTTCCGGAAAAATATTGACGCCACCGCTAATGACCATATCTTTTTTTCTGCCGACGATATAGATGTAACCGTCATCATCTTTTGTCGCTAAATCCCCGGCCGTTATATAATCATGATGGAAGACTTTTGCCGTCTCTTCCGGGCGATCAAGATATCCTTTAAAATAGTACGGGTTTTTTGTGTAGATCGTTCCGACTTCACCGGTTGGTACTTCATTTCCCTCATCATCCAAGATTTTGATGTCGTTAAACGGGGCCGCTTTACCGGCTGATTGGGGCCGTTGCAACTGTTCATGTGGATATAAAAGCGTGTTGACACCGGTCTCGGAAGCTCCGTAAAACTCATATAGGCCTGCATTTGCGAATTCGGACGTGATTTTTTCTTTTATTCTTGTTGGTAACGAAGAGCCTCCTGAAATCATGGTTTTCACGCTGCTAATGTCATAACGTTCTTTCGTTCGTTCATCCAGGTCCAATACAAAGTTGTACATGGTAGGTGCCATAAACATATTAGTCACTTGATATTCGGATATATGCTTTAACACTTCTTCGGGATCAAATTCTTTCATTAATACAACAGTACCGCCCATCACGAGCTGCGTAAGTAAAAACACATGGGGAGCTGAATGGTAAATAGGACCGGCTACTAAATGGACACCACCCGTGCCGATGCCAAATTCGACAGCGTTAATCAATATGAGCATGCCTCGTGATTCATGCGAAACGACACTGCCTTTCGGTGTGCCCGTCGTTCCGGACGTGTATCCAATATAATAAATATCCTGACTCTCAAGCTCGATTTGCGGTTTGTGATTGGGTTGAAGGTTTAATTCCATGGATGCAAAATTGTCGATGTTAAAATAATCGCTCACGCCAATATGAGCTTTCAGGTTTTCTACTATATCAAGGTATTCTTCGGAAAAAAATAATCCCCTGGGTCGACAATGCTGTAACAAACCCGCGATTTCTTCTTCGGTCATGCGATAATTAATGGGTGTAAAAGAAACCCCTGCTTTCGCAGCCCCGATAATGATAACGGGGTATTCGATATGATTCTTCGCCACAATCGCGATCCGATCATTTTTCTTATATCCCATACTCATTAATAGATGAGCAACCTGGTTCGTTCTTTTTTCCAATTCCCGGTGGCTGATAGACTGTCCTTCGCAAATAATAGCAGGCTTTTCGCCTAAATGAGCACAATTTAATGTGTACAATTCACCGACATTCATTGTTCTCCTCCTCTCGACTGCTAGTGTTCTGCCCCCCAACTCGGAATGGCTGATAAACCATTTGTTTTAGCTGATATATTGCAACATTTGGCTGATATCGAGGCGTTTTTGACTGATAAACATGGAACGCGTGTCCAGATTCTCATCTATTTCCACCAATTTCTGAACACACCTCTTACCTTATATCACTGCTAAGTTCAAAGCGCCTTGGAATATTATGTCTGTTCGCGTCTTTCCAATCCAAGGCATCTTCGGCGATCAGCACCCGTTGAATGTTGGCTGAACCCTCGCCCGTGTGCAACATGTTGGCGTAATTCAAAAATTTCATTACCGGGTATTCATCAGCGAGGGCATACCCGCCAAAAATTTCGAACGCCGATTTCGCCACTTTTGTCGTAATCTCAGCAGCGAAGTATTTGGAATGGGCGCTTTCCCTGGTCGCCGCTTCCCGATTGTCTTTCAGAAACGCGCTCTTGTGGACCATCAGTCTTGCTGCCTCTGTTTCCACAACCATGTCCGCGATTAAATGTTGGATCATTTGATATTCACCTATTTTTTGGCCACCGACGACTCGCTCATCACAATAGTTCAACGATGCATCGATACAACCTTGGGCGATCCCGACAAGGCGTGATGGAACCGTGAGTCGCCCATAATCCAGCGCGTTCATGCAAATTTTAAACCCTTTTCCTTCTTCCCCGAGCAAGTTCTCCTTTGGAATTCGATAATCATCGAAAAACACTTCGCAACTGCGAACTGCATTCCCTAACCCGCTCATTGCAATGGGACGTGCTTCAAAACCTGGGCGGTCCGTTTCGATGATAAAAGCCGAAATACCTTTATGTCCGGCATCAGGCTCCGTTTTCGCAAAAAGGACGCCGACATCTGCTTCATTCGCGAATGTAATAAATACCTTTTGGCCGTTGATCACGTACTCGTCCCCGTCACGTCTGGCCGTCGTTTTCATTGCACCTGCCGCGTCGGAACCTCCGCCCGGTTCCGTCAAGGCAAACATACCGATCGTATTTGCCATGATTAAATCCGGAACATATTTTTCAATTTGTTCTTCTGTTCCCCAATTCAGAATCGTAAACGGGCACGTCATCGCTTGCATATTGAAGCCATAGGAAATAGCAGGATAGACCCGGGCAATTTCCTCAGCAATGAGAGCTAGGTTTAAAAAACCCAGTTCCGAACCACCATATTTTTCAGGAAAACAAGCACCAAAAAAACCTTGTTTTCCCATCGATCGCAAAAGATCTTTCGGGAACGCCCCGTTGCTCTCATATTTTTCGATATTCGGAGCGATTTCTTTATTCGCAAAATCAGCCGCCAGTCTTTTGACTTCCTTGTTTTCTTGCGATAGATTAAAATTCATGCTATATTCCTCCGTTTTGAGTTTAACGATGGCTTTGTGCTGCTTTTTCTTTTAAAGCTCGTTTTAAAATTTTGCCTGCACCGGTAATCGGAAGCTCTTCTTCGATATATACGTCTCGAATTTTTTTATAAGGAACGACTTGTTTATTTATATCAGTCATGATTCGTTCTTTGGTTGACACAATATCCAATGAATCAGGCTTCGATTTTAATATAACGAAAGCGATTGGAATTTCAACACTTTCCTCATGAGGGACTCCAACAACAGCGGCATTGGCTACCAATGAATGTTGCATCAATAGTTCTTCCAGCTCCCTCGGATAAACGTTGTATCCTTTGTGAATGAGCATATCTTTCTTGCGATCAACGATATAGAGATAGCCATCTTCATCCAACTGTCCGATATCGCCTGTTCTTAACCAACCATCCTTTAACACTTCTTTGGTTTCTTCAGGCTTTTTATAGTAACCTTTCATGATTTGGGGGCCTTTGGCACAAACCTCCCCGGAACACCCGATAGGAAGAGGCTCATCGGAATCATCCGCTACGATTTTGATATCGGTATCAAAAACCGGCATGCCAACGGAGCCTAATTTTCGGAGCCCCGACTTGTTCCCCGGGTTTGAGGTGTGCATCATCGAAGCTTCGGTTAAGCCGTAGCCTTCTGATATAATCGCGTTTGGAAACAGTTCATGTAAGCGCTGTAACACTTTTTTAGAAATGGGGGCTGCACCGGAACGAACTTGACGAACGGAAGTAAGGTCGCGATCATTAATGCTCTCAGCATTGACAAGGGCACTAAACATCGGCGCTGATCCGCCAATCGTTGTTATTCCATACTGTTCGATGGCATCTAAATAATCTTCGGGTTGGAAACGCGTGTGCAATACAATTCTGGCTCCTTGCAAAATTAAATTATTCATGTAACCTAACGTCCCCATCGCGTGATACCAAGGGGAAATGTTCAAGACTGTCCCGGTGCCTACCGGTACCGGAAATTCCTCTTTAGAAATTTCGGACGCAGAATTAACGATAAGCCCGCCATCTTCCACGTCATGCAAGAGCCCACTCGACCAACAGCATGATTGAATGATGTTACACACCGCCTTATAGTGGGTGATCATCACACCTTTGGATCGCCCCGTCGTCCCGCCTGTATAGGCGATATGCGCCAAATCCCGTTTAGGTTCGATATCCACCTCCGGACATTTAGGTTCATAGTTTGATAGCAAAGCTGATAACCGATACCAATCATCCGGCCATTCTTCAGTCTCATCATCCTTTTCACCTGTTAAGACAACTATGTCTATCACGGTCTCCGGTAAAACTTTCCTCAATGTATCTGCAGCTGTCTCGTGTGTCACTATAGCCCGCGCTTCACAATCTTTTAATTGATGACTTAATTCACGCCCCGTGAGCATCGGATTGACCGGAGAGAAAATAGCCCCATTCATCATTATACCGTAATATGCGATCATATATTGAGGACAATTCGGCATATGAATGGATACGACATCCCCTTTGCGGATTCCTAACGTATGCAAAGCATGGGCAAACCGTAAAGTTTGATCATATATCTCTGCAAATGTCCAATTTTGATCCTTAAAAGTTAGCGCGACTTGATCCGGAAAACGGTTCGCAGACCCTTTTAAAATAGAGTGCACGGGCAATTCAGGAAAATCCATGCTTTTTGGAAGCCCTTTCGGCCAATTGCTATACCATGGTTTATTCATAGAAACATAACCTCCTAAACGAGTGAGTTAATTCATAAAATTATCAGGTAGCCAAAGTGCGATATTCGGAAATACCATAACGAGAATGATGACTAAAATATACAAACCTACGAAAGGCCAGACGGAAACGTACAATTCACGAATACTAATGTCAGGTGCAACACCTCTGAGAACAAATAGATTAAACCCAAAAGGCGGCGTCATATAACCCATGCACATTGTTATAATGAACAATACACCAAACCAGATAGGATCAAAATCCAAACCTGTAATTACCGGCAAAAATAGGGGAGCTGTCATCAATAAGATCCCTGCTGGATCAATAAACATACCCAGGATAAAAAAGATGAGTAATATCCCTACCAAAATCAACCAGCGATTAACATCCAAACCTGTAATTGTCCCGGCAAACCAATCACCTACACCAGAAACCGTTACGATTCTGGCATAAGCCGTTGCACCTATAAGGAGCCAAAACACCATCCCGTTAATGCGTACTGTCATCATAAACATTTGCTTAATATTGGACCAGTTCATTTTTTTCTTAATACCGGCACTAACAACGGCTCCCATCACGCCCACCGAAGCAGCTTCCGTAGGTGTGGCTACCCCAGTGTATATTGTACCTAACACTAAGATAATGATGCTTACAGGTAATAGAATCCCTTTTAGTGATGTTAATTTTTCTCCAAATGTAAACCGATTCGCCTTGTCTATTGACGGTCCCATCTCCGGTTTAATATAGCAAACGATAAGGACATACGCCATAAAAACCAAAGTCGCTAAAATCCCTGGTCCAATTCCTGCGAAAAATAAAGCTGCCGTAGAAACACCAGCTTCCGAAGCGTATAAAATCATGATGATACTTGGAGGCAACAATACCCCTAGAGATCCTCCAGCCACAATTGTGCCTGATATGAGCTTACTATCATATCCTCTTTTAAGCATGGAAGGCCGTGCCGTCACACCAAGTGTGGCCGTTGCCACCGTTGCTATGCCTGTCATTGAACCAAATATAGAGGAAACAACATTTGTGCCTGCGGCTAAACCTCCCTTTATTCCGCCCAACCAACGATAAATCGCTTCGTACATATCTTCTGCTAAATCACTGTATCTCAGTATGGCAGCCATTAATATATATAACGGCAATGCCGATAACGTGAATTCAGAAACCTTACCAAATGAACCCAGGACAAACCCGTCGACGCTGGACAGACCATCCCAAAAGAAAAAACCAAAAATGAGCGATAATCCACCTAATGTGAATGCAACCGGTATCCCCAGTCCCATAAAGAGGAGAAGTGATCCAAACAGTATTAAAGCGACAATTCCACCATCCACTTAGGACTCCTCCTCCCATAACTTATTTCCGGTGAAAACAGTGTACATATCATTAATGACGTCTATCAGCGCTTGAATCGCTAACAATATCCCACCGATTGGCACCATTAACCATTGGATCCACATGAAAATATTTAAACCCGTAGAAGCTACTGCTTCTAGTTCCATTAGATGCAAAACCATTTCTCCGCCTATGATTATAAAGGCAAACGCGATTAAAAATATGAATAAAGCAGTAACGAGATCAACCATGCTTTTTTTTCGCTCTGAAAAATTTTCATAAAAGAAATCAATTCGCACATGACCTTTATGTAACAAGACATAACCGCCTGCTAAAAATGCAGAAAGCCCTGTAAACCAAACGGATAAATCAAACCCCCATTGTGTTTGATTGTTAAAAAAATACCGGGCGATCACATCATAAAACAATAAAATGGCCATTAATGAGATAATAGCACCAATCACCCACAACATTTTATTATTAATCGCGCGAACAATTTTCACAAACGTATACATGTGCTCCCCTCCTTAATCCGGTAATAAAGGTAAAGGAAGCAATATGCTCCCTTTAATAAAAGTCCTCATTTAATCCATGCGATCCTCTAAAATTTCTACCATCCTTGCAGTATCTTCGTTAATCTCAGCAAAATCTTCATATAGCGGTGTACTGCTTTCCTGAAAAGCTTCTATTTCTTCATCCGTGAGTTCATTTACCTCTACATCATGCTCTACCGCCGTATCTAACGCCTCTTCTGTCAACTGTTGGGATCCCTCGATTGCTTTTTCTTCCATTTCCTCTCCAACTTCCAAAACGGTCTCCTGTAAATCATTTGGAAGTTGTTCCCAGCTTTCCATGCTAATCGTAGTCATACAGACAATCGGATCGACAATACCCGGACTAGTTGCATAATCCACTACTTCATGATAATTATGCGTATCCAATGTATATAAAGGATAGATTGTTCCATTCATCATCCCACGTTGCAACGCTTCATACATTTCCGTGGCAGCGATGTTAGAAGGAGCTACATCCAAGTCGTTAAACCAGTCTAAATATAGTCCGGTAGGTAACCTCATATTTGTATCACCCATTTCTTCCGGACTCCTAATCGGTTCATTCGTCATTAAGGACTGTGAACTTGTGGGCCAATAAAACAACACCTTAGCGCCGTATTCCTCCATGTTTTCTTCAAAAATGTCCCCGAATTCTGTCTCTCGCATTAAATGCATCGCGTCTTCCTCTCCCTGTGTTGCAAAGGGAAGCCAAAGAGCATCATTCGTCGGCACAAGGTCACCCCAATAGGGTCCATGCCCTCCCATGTCAACGGTTCCGGACGCTAATGCGTCAAGCAATTGATCTTCCGGTGCTAATTGGTTGCTATAGTAATAATCTATCTCTAAACGGCCATCCGTTTCTTCCTCAATTCTTTCTGCAAATGTTTCTACCGCGTAATGCTTCGGCTCATAATCATATTCTGAAGGCGGAAACGTAATATTATAAGTAAGTGTATATGTTTCTTCTTCCGAAGTAGCGGACGGGCTACTACCACAGGCAGAAATAAATAATAATAGTAAAGATAAAATTAATAACATTCTTATTTTACTCATCATAACCCCCCTTCGTTTCATTGCGGTAATTCTTAGACAAAAAGTCAGTCACTCACTGACGGGGAATATCGGTGGTAAAAGCAAGGCTAAATTCATTTATACTGTCCTGGATAGCTATATCCAAACCTCATCCCATCAGCTTACAAGTCATCCTTATATCTCCCTTTGTTCAACCAGCTCCCACCATCAATAACATGATTTGCCCCTGTCACATAACTTGCATAATCACTGACTAGGTAGGATGCTAAGTTTGCCACTTCCTGACGTGTCGACAGTCGGTGGGCCGGGACATTTTTTAATATCTCTTCCTCTTGTTCCGGACTTGCCCACAATTGACTAACTGCGCCAGTATCCTCCGTTGGTCCCGGGGTGATCATATTCACACGTATATTATGAGGCGCCCACTCAACAGCTAATGTTTTTGTCAATGCTGATACGCCCGCTTTTGCTGCGGCTGAGTGGGCAGTTAATGGCCCACCGGTCCAAGCATAAGTTGCTCCCACGTTTAAAATTGCCCCTGATGTGCCTTGGGCAATCATTTGTTTAGCGACACTCTGACTGCAATACCAAGTTCCATTCAAGACGATATTAATGACGGTATTCCATGCATTCGTTGACATATCGATGGCTTTAACGAGAAAATTTCCGGCGGCATTGTTGACTAAAATATCTATTCTCCCGAATGCCGATACAGTTTCGATCACCATTCTCTCCACTTGATCCGGTTCCCGGACGTCTACTTGTATGGTCTTAACCTTTGTTCCATACTTTTCAATTTCTTTTTTTGCTTCGTCCAACTTTTCCTGTTTGCGGCTCGCGATGACAATATCGGCACCCAAGCGTGCATATTCCTTAGCCATCGCTTCGCCGAGACCTGTTGCTCCTCCTGTGACAATAGCAACTTTTCCTTTTAAACTTCCTTCCGGTAGCATCGGTTGTTTATATTGCTCTGCTGACACATGAATCCCTCCTTTTTAAAATCACACCAATGGGTTATAAGGAAATACATCGGATGAAACATCAAGGGATGTGAAGTCGTTTTTAAACGCTTCCTTTACCGTGTTGCCTATATCTTCAACGCTCCACCCTTCGGAACTATAGGCAGAACGAATCGGTCGTGGTTGCGAAAACAGCATAATTTCTTTGCCGCGAACGCCAAAGATTTGACCGGTCACATCCGCTGCATCATCACTTCCTAAGTACGATACGATGGGAGCGATATGGGCAGGAGTCATTTCTTTCAATTTTCCCACCCGCTGCTCTTGTTCTTCATTTTCCGTTGGAATCGTGCCGATGAGACGACTCCACGCAAACGGGGCGATCGTATTGGCCGTAACGTTATAACGGGCCATATCAAGTGCCGTCACTTTCGTTATCCCGGCGATCCCCAACTTCGCCGCACCGTAATTGGCCTGTCCGATGTTTCCGATGAGTCCGGAAGTAGAACTGAAGTTAATAAAACGCCCGCTTTTTTGTGCCTTAAAATGTGGGGCAGCCGCACGCGTCATATTGAATGTCCCTTTTAAGTGGACGCCGATAACGGTATCCCATTCTTCTTCTGTCATATTAAAAATCATGCGATCTCTTAAGATGCCGGCATTATTGACGACGATATCAATACTGCCGAAAGCATCAATCGCCTGTTGCACCATTTTTTGGCCATTTTCGAACTCCGCGACAGAATCGTAATTCGCAACAGCTTCTCCTCCTGCTTCTTGAATATCAGCAACTACTTGATCAGCAACTTTAATGTCTTTTCCTTCTCCACTTGCTTCACCACCCAAATCATTGACAAGTACTTTTGCACCTTCACTTGCCATCAGCAAAGCAACTTCACGTCCGATCCCCCGTCCTGCGCCTGTCACAATCGCCACTTTGTCATCTAAATGTCCCATGTTTTCCCCTTTCAAATCTTACAATTTCATTTGTCTTGCGATGATTAATTTCATGATCTCCGTTGTTCCGGCCGCGATTGTGTCCATACGGACATTGCGGTATCGGCGCGCAATCGAATACTCCTCCATGTAACCGTTGCCGCCGTGCAGCTGCAAACAATGATAGGCGACGCGATTGGCCATTTCCGTAATCCACCATTTCGCCATTGACACTCTTTTTATATCTTCTTCGCCTTTGAGATGCCCTTCCAGCAATTGGTCAAGTAACGTTCGTCCCAGTTCAATCTCTGTCGCCATCTCGGTGATTTTAAATTGATTATGCTGAAATTTACTGATCGGCTTCCCGAAGGCCGTTCTTGTTTGACAGTAATCGATGGTCATTTCCAACATCGTTTCCGCATCTGTTTGGCTTCTAATAATCTGAATCAGACGCTCTTGCTGCAATTTTTCCATCATGTATTGAAAGCCCTTACCCTCTTCGCCAATCAAATTACCGACGGGCACGCGGCAATCTTCGAAAAATAATTCCGCAACTTCAGATGTGTTACGACCCAATTTATCCAATTTTTTTGCTTTAATGAATCCAGGTGTTCCATCTTCCACAGCGATTAAACTAATGCCCTTATGGGGCGGATCAGCTTTTGTGTCCGTTTTACACGCGACCAGTACCATTCCGCAATTCATACCATTCGTAATAAACACTTTTTGCCCGTTAATAATGTAATCATTTCCTGATTTCTTCGCCGTCGTTTGGATGCTGGCCAAATCAGACCCGGTATTTGGCTCCGTCATGCCGATCGCCAGCGGCAATTCCCCGGATACACACTTGGGAAGCCATTTTTCTTTCTGCTCTTCAGTCCCGTGACTGGCAATATACGGGGCCACAATATCACTATGTAAGCTTGTAGCCATGTCAAACCCGATTTTTGCCATTTCCTCGATTGAAATAACCGAGTATTCAAAACCTACGCCGGCTCCTCCATATTTTTCATCTACCCATGGACATAGAAATCCATGTTCACCGAATTTCTTCCACATCTCTTTTGGAACGGATTTTTCCTTATCCCATTCTTCGAGATTGGGGACTACCTCTTTCTCCAAAAATCGCCGTAATGATTCGCGGAATATTTGATGTTCGTCGGTGTAAACACTTAAACCCATATTGATATCCATCCTTTCTGTTTTGCCGGCTATTGTATACAATTTGTTTAAAATTAATGAAGAAAGCGTTTTCAATGTTTGGTGTTATTTTACATACTATAATTTTTTTTGTCAATAATATTTTGATGATTTTATTTTAGGCATCCGAAGGATAAGTGCATTAAGTAACAACTTCCTCTTAAAAGAGGCGGATCATTCTTATAAAAAATGATCCGCTCCAACATCACGACATATTAAAATTCTCTTGATTGTAAGATCTTTTTCACTCTAAATACTGATCCATGTAATCTTCTGCCTCCGGATTCTCTTCAATCCATTTTTCATTTTCGATCATCAGGTGCTCTATCATTTGTTCAGTTCGTTCATTTATAGATGCAAAATTGTCCCATACTTTTTCTCGACTCAATTGTTCCATACGCTCGTAATCTTCTTCAGTCATACTGACAAATTCAACTCCATTATTTTCTGCGAATTCGAATACTTCTTGTGTGTATCGTTGTGAACCTTCAATCGCAGCTTCCTCCATTTCCTGACCTGTTTCTAATATAATGTCTTGAATATCTCCAGGTAGATCTTCCCATGAATCCTTACTAATCGCTATATGGGTAACAGCCGGATTAAGCGTTGGAACAGCCAAATAATCAACAGTATCAACAAGACTATAGGTTTCCAGTGCGTAATATGGAAATTGTATTGCATCAATCGTTCCTCTATACAACCCCTCATACTGATCTATTGCCGGCAAGGAGGCTATGCCAGCACCCATTGATTGATTAAAATCAATCGTTAAATTACTTGAAATATTCATTACAATCCCTTCCATATCTTCATTGTTGGAAAGTGGGGTCGTTGACATATACCCAGTTGTACTACTAGGCCAGTAATGTAAAAGTTTTATACCATAATCTTCTAATGCCTCTTCATACAATGCCCCGACTTCGGTTTCTCTCAGTACATGAAGGGTATGTTCTTCACCCATATTCCAATATGGCAGACTGACAAGATTTCCTTCCGGAATTCTTTCCGCCCAATAAGATGGTGAGATATTCTGTATATCAATGGTTCCGTTCGCCAGAGCATCAGCCGATTCGTCTTGACCAACTAATTGGTTACTATAATAGACGTCAAATGTTACACGACCATCCGTTCTTTCTTCTACCAACTCTATAAACTTCTCTTGGGCATAATACTTTGGTTCCCAATCATGCACAGAGGGCGGTAGGGATGAGTGGAAAGTCAATGTATACGTTTCCTCTTCATTAGTTCCACCCTCTATTTCTGCTGATTCCGATGTAACGCATGCAGAAAGAATAAATAGTAGCAGCAAAGATAGAAATACGAACCAATTTCTTTTATCCAAACCATTCACAGCTATCCCCTCCTATTGAATATTCTTTCGTTATCTGCCGAGAATGCTGTGCTATTTATTTTGTAATCGCTTTTATTTTTTCAATTTACAGCATTTCCGATTCCGAGCGTTCCCGAGAAGCCCCGGGGTATTTCCCAGGGCTGATGTCTTTTACTTTCTCAGTATGCGCACAATGGCACACGGTTTATTTCGTACATCGGATCTCTTTTCATTATTCGGCTAATCCGTGTCAATCCATCATCATACCCGGCAACCACATAGCGACTTCCGGGAAGATTAATACGATTACGATCAGCAACAAAAGAAGAAAAACAAAAGGCCATACCGCCGAATAAATTTTTCCGATACTTATTTCCGGCGCTACCCCTTTCATTATAAATAAGCTCAAACCTACGGGTGGCGTGAGGCTTCCTATACAAACGGTGATGATGAATAAGACTCCGAACCAGATCAAATCAAAATCTAAAGCCGTAAGTAAGGGTAAGAAAAAGGGAGCCGTGATTAATAATACAGCCACCGAGTCCATAAACATCCCAAAAATAAGGAATAAAACGAGGATTAGTATTAACACAATCCAGCGGTTATAGTCGGACTCAGAAATCATAGCCGCTAATCCGTCTCCTACTCCCGTTACGGCAACGATACGTGCATAAGCTGCTGCACCTATTAGAATCCAGAACACCATACCGGTTAAACGAGCGGTCATGAGAAATATACTTTTAATATTTTCCAGGTTTAATTTTTTCTTCGTACCTGCGGCACATAATGCACCAACACCACCAACAGCTCCTGCTTCCGTCGGTGTGGCAACCCCAAAATAAATGGATCCAAGCACGATAACAATCACGACCAACGGTAGAATGACCCCACGTAATGAACGAAATTTTTCCCCCCAAGTATAACGCTCTTCAAAATCAATCTTTGGTCCTTTCTCCGGATTTATGAAACATAAAACGAGTGAATAAACAATAAATATCGTCGCTGCCAAAAAACCCGGAACGATTCCGGCCATAAAAAGAGCTGCTGCCGATTCGCCAGATTCCGATGAATAAATGATCATCACAATGCTTGGCGGGATCAGAAGTCCTAACGTACCCCCTGCCATAATAACGCCTAAGGTTAATTTATCGTCATAGCCTCTTTTTAACATGGAGGGCCTGGACACCATCCCCAATGCTGCAGTGGATGCAGAAATAACCCCAACCATGGAGGAAAATATAGCGGCAATCACCGATGTTCCGGCAGCCAGTCCTCCACGAATGCCTCCGAACCAACGGTAAATGACTTCATATAAATCTTCCGCTAAACCACTGTACATCAAAACGGCTGCCATAAAAATATACAAGGGAACGGCTGTGAGGATGGCTTGCGTAACATTTTCATATGAACCTAAAACAAAGCCATCCAGACTAGGAAGGCCGCCCCAATAGATCATTCCGAGAATAATAGATGTGCCTCCGAGGGCAAAGCTTACCGGAATACCCAGAAAAAGAAACAAAAGCAATGATCCAAATAAAATAATCGCTATCATCCATAATTCCATTTATTGACCCTCCCCGGCATCATACAGTTCTTCTCCGGTGATAATAATATAGATGTCGTTGATGACTTTCACCAAGCCTTGGAGACCGATTAAAGCTCCTCCTGCCGGAACGATAAGCCATTGAATCCACAAGGGCATGCCCATCCCCCCCGATGACATGGCGTCGATTTGATAATAATGGATGACATAATCCATACCTAACCAAATTAATGTGATCGCCATCAGAAATAAAAAGGCAGCACTAATCAAATCTACGAAACATTTGTGTCTTCTTGAAAACCTTTCAAAAAATAAATCAATGCGGACATGGTATCCCATAGCCAATGCATATCCACCAAGGCCAAAAGCGATGATACCAGTGCTCCACGTTGATAGGTCGAACGCCCATGCGGTAGGGGAGCTAAAGAAATACCTTAAGAGCACATCGACAAAAAGCAATACACTGACGACAGCGATTAATGCGCCCATGATCCATACCATCGATTTATTTATTTTTGTGATCCCATCCATGATCATGATAACGGAGCGTTTCATTGACATCCCCTCACGTTCATAAATTTGTAAGTGGCTTGTACCAACATCTTATACAAGACTAATCTAGATACTGGTCCATGTAATTTTCTGCTTCAGGGTTTTCTTCCAGCCACTTCTCATTTTCCATAAGTAATGATTCGACCATTTGTTCTGTACGATCATTCACAGACGCAAAGTCTTCCCAAACGGTTTCCTGGGCAAGCTGTTCCATTTCCTCAAAATCTCCTTCAGACATGTTGATCAATTCTACTCCATGGTCTTCAGCAAATTCAAAGATTTCTTGATCATAACTCGGTCCCACTTCCGCTGTAGTTTCTTCCATTTCTTGTGCTGTCTCCATCATAATGTCTTGGATATCCTCGGGAAGTTCGTTCCAAGTGGACTGGCTCATCGCAACCATCCCTACAGACGGATTAAAGGTTGGAACGGATAAATAATCAATAACATCAACATATCTTATGCTCTCTAATGAATAATATGGGAACTGTATGGTATCGATCGTTCCCCTATATAGTCCCTCATATTGTTCTGCCACCGATAAAGACGCAGTCCCGGCACCCACTTCTTCGTTAAAATTTATTGCAAAATTACTGGTGGTATTTATAATCGATCCCTGCATAGCTTCAACATCAGAAATAGGAGAAGTGGACATATACCCAGATGTCCCGCTGATCCAATAGTTTAAAAGCTTTATATCATATTCTTCCAATGCCTGTTCATACAGCATACCTACTTTCGTTTCTTGTAATATATGAAGGGAATGCTCTGCCCCCATATTCCAGTAAGGCAAATTAACGATAAAACCTTCCGGTATCCTTTCTGCCCAATAATCAGGAGATGTCATTTGTATATCAATGGTTCCATTTGCAAGTGCATCGACGGATTCATCCTGTCCTACCAATTGATTATTATAATAAACATCAAACGTTACACGCCCATCCGTCCTTTTTTCAACCAAGTCCATGAACCTTTCCTGGACATGATACAAGGGATCAAAGTCGTCCGATTCATCTTTTGGTGTGTAGGAAGAATGATAAATTAAATTATAAGTGTCTGCTTCAATTCTTCCCTCGTCCCCTATTGTTGGCATAACAGTAGACGGAGTAAAGCATGCTGAGATAACAAGTATTAGAAATATAAATGAAACAACCTGCTTACCATGCATTGTCAATTGCTTCATCGTTATCTCCTTTCGTCACTATTTCCCTGTTCATTGTTTCTCATTTTTCAATCCTTAAGAAATCGCTTACAATGCTTTTTGAGCCCTAGCAAATAGTCGACTCAGTAACAAAAGGGGGCGATGCCCATCCGCTGACAGCCCCCTCAATATATAAGTAACCTTTTTTCATATACCCCCGACTCAAATCAGCCCTGCCGCGGACCGCCCTCCACTTTAATCGTCTCCGCCGTAATATAAGAAGATGCCTCGCTTGCCAGATAAAGACAAGCGTTCAAAATATCTTCCGGTACTCCGATTCTCCCTACAGGAATTTTATTTCTATATTCTTGTTCTTTTTTTTCGGTCGGTATTAACACATCTTTAGTCCCCTCGGTTACGATCAACCCCGGAGCAATGCAGTTCACAAGTATATTATACTTCGACCACTCCAAAGCGAGGGTTTCGGTCAAACTAATGACACCGGCTTTGGCTGCGCCATAGGCTCCCAAGCCCGGGGAGGGTCGAATGCCTGCCATCGAACTTACATTAATAATCCGGCCTCCGTCTTGCTCAGCCATAAATGGCCGGACGGCAGCGCAACAATTAAAGACTTGATCCAAATTATTACGGGTAATCGCCGAGAATGCATTTGGTGATAGCTCATCCAATGAATGCCCGAAACTTCCTCCCGCGTTATTGATTAGTAGATCGATTCTTCCAAACCGCTCATTGGCTTTTTTCATTAACGCTACGACATCATCATACTCTCTCATATCCGCTTGCACAGGAAGTACTTCTCCACCGGTTTTCTCTATTTCTTCAATCAGTGGTTTGAGTTTTTCATATTTCCTGCTGTTAACGACAACTTTAGCGCCTTCTTCGGCAAATCCCGTTGCAAGTCTATGTCCGATCCCTTGAGAACTCCCGGTAATGATGACAACTTTGTCTTTAACCGAAAAGTCTTTTAAGCTCAATTTGAGCACCTCCAAATACCTCGTTCGTATGCCGATTACTCGTGCGTAAACACCGGACGTCTTTTTTCGATAAATGCACTGATGCCTTCTTTTGCATCCTTCGTCTCGAAAAGCCCGTCAAAAAGTTCACGCTCCATTTTAAGGCCTTCCTCCAGCGGTTTTTCCGTTCCTTCATTCACTAATTGCTTAATGCGGCTGAGTGCCTGAAGGGACTGCCGTGCAATCTTCGTCGCTAATTCTTGCGCAGTAGCCAGCCCTTCTCCTTGCGGAACGACTTTGCTGACAATGCCGAGCTGAAGCGCTTCATCGGCTGCCACTTGTGAACCAGTAAACATTATCTCTTTTGCTTTGGAGGGGCCGACGATTTTAGGCAACCTTTGCGTACCGCCGCCTCCCGGTAGCAATCCAAGCTTTACCTCCGGCAGACCGACGCTTGCATGTTCTTCAGCGATACGAATATCACATGTTAACGCAACTTCAAGGCCACCGCCTAATGTATAGCCGTTAAGCATTGCAATGGTGGGCTTCGGCGTATTTTCAATCACACTAAAAACATCCATCGATGTGGAAGATGCTTCTTGCTCCGCTTCTTTATCCCGATCCGGAAACTCTTTAATATCTGCCCCGGCCATAAATGCACGTTCCCCGGCACCTGTTAAGATGATCGCAACAACTTCGTTATCTGTCTTTAAATCTGTGAAAACTTCAGCTAGGTCTTTTCTCATTTGCGCGCCCAATGTATTCATCGGAGGATTGTCCATCGTTACGGTTGCAATTCCTTGCTCCTTGCTTACGGATACAACTTCAGCCATTTATAATCTCCCTTTCTATTTTTTATTTCCTTTATTTAGGCTGCATACGAATCGCGCCATCAAGACGAATCGTTTCGCCATTAAGCATGGGGTTCTCGATGATGCTTTTCGCCATTTGCCCAAATTCATCAGGATAGCCAAGCCGTTTAGGGAATGGCGTCATTTCTCCCAATGCGCTTTTTACTTTTTCGGGCGCGTTCCCGAACAATGGTGTTTCAAACAATCCCGGAGCGATCGTTGATACTCGAATGCCCAAGCTGGCTAAGTCTCTTGCAATCGGCAACGTCATCCCAACAATTCCGCCTTTTGAAGCACTGTACGAGGCTTGCCCCATTTGCCCCTCGAAAGCAGCGACAGATGCTGTATTAATGATGACGCCTCTTTCTTCATGCTCATTTGGTTCATTGGCGCTCATTTTCTCCGACGCAAGGCGGATGGCATTGAATGTTCCGATCAAATTAACTTGAATCACTTTTTGGAAATGTCCGAGGTCGTGCACTCCTTTTTTGCCATACGTTTTTTGTGCACCGCCAATCCCCGCGCAATTTACCAAGACATTCATATAGCCAAATTTTGCTACAGTTTCATCTAACGCGGATTGTACACTTTCCTCATCCGTAACGTCTGTTTGAATATAAATGACATTTTCTCCGAGAGACTGAGCCAGGTCCTGTCCTTTCTCTTCGTTAAGGTCGAGGATCGCTGCCTTTCCTCCATTAGACACGATGTTTTTTACAACGGCTTCTCCCAGCCCGGAAGAACCTCCGGTAACGACGGCTACATTGTTCTTTAGTTCCATGTTTGATAAACTCCTCTCGTTATACGTTCCTTAGACTTGTCATAAGCACCTTTTAGTTCATCAACAACTTCTTGCACAGTCTGAACTTCGCGGATGGACCCAACACCTTGGCCGGCACCCCATACATCTTTCCAGGCTTTTACTTCTTTATTTCGAAGTTCCGAGAAATTAATCTCTTCTTTTTTCTGGAGGTTATTAGGGTCAAGACCGGCATTTTGAATGCTCGGAATAAGGTAATTTGCGTTGACGCCGCTGAACGCATCCGTGTAAATGATATCTTCGATGGAAGATTCCACAATCATATCTTTGTATCCTCGCGGAGCCATACTTTCTTCCGTCGGAATGAACCGTGTGCCAACATATGCAAAATCTGCTCCAAGTACTTCGGTGGCCAGAATATCTTCTCCTGTTGTCATCCCTCCGGATAAAGCGATTGGGCCATAAAAAAATTCTCTGATTTCATGGATAAAAGAAAAAGGATTAAATGTCCCCGCGTGGCCACCAGCACCGTTTGCAACGAGTACTAATCCATCCGCCCCTTTTTCGATGGCTTTTTTGGCGAATTTTATATTGATGACGTCGGATAAAACAAAGCCTCCATATTTGTCAACGACTTCAACAACAGGGCTTGGGTCCCCTAAAGATGTAATAACAACTGGGGGCTGATATTTTTCAATCAGTTTAAGATCTTCTTTGTATCGTTTATTCGACTTATGGACGATAAAGTTAATCCCCCACGGGCCAATGTTTCTTTCAGGATTTTCTCGTTTTAATGTAGCTAATTCCTCGTTTATTTGCTTCATCCATTCTTCCAAAATCGTATTCGTACGAGCATTTAGTGCTGGAAAGGTGCCCATGATGCCAGAGGCGCAAGTATTGATCACCATTCTGGCATCATTGATCAAAAACATCGGTGCCATAATAACCGGCAAGTCCATTGATTGTTTCAGATGTTCTATTTTTCTGTTCACCTTTATTAACTCCTTCATAACATCAGCTCTTAAACGTACGTTCTTCCCACCATGGATAAAATTCCGGCATATCTGTGCTCGGTTTCATGTCAAAATTCGGTTCGCGTTTTTCAAGAAAAGAATTAACACCTTCCCGTGCGTCCTCCCGTTTGCCAACCCAATAGAGGTACTTCGATTCTATTTTGTGCGCTTCCATTGGGTGATCAGCACCCATCATTTTCCACATTAACTGCCTGGAAAGCGCTACTGAAATGGCAGATGTATTGTCCGCAATTTCTCGACCCAGGGAAACAGCCGTATCCATGAGTTCTCCAAGGGGAACTACGTTGCTTACAAGATTCTTTTCCAACGCTTCTTCTGCCTTGAAAATCCTACCTGTAGAGACCCACTCCATCGCTTGGCTAATGCCCACAATACGCGGTAAAAACCATCCGCTGCACGCCTCTTGCGTGATCCCCCGTCTTGCAAATACAAAGCCCATCTTTGCTTTATCTGAAGCAATACGAACATCCATCGGTAGCGTCATCGTTGCGCCTATACCAACTGCCGGTCCATTAATGGCTGCTATGATCGGTTTTTTTAATTCATAAATACGTAATGCCAATATCCCGCCGCCATCGCGGTGTTCTTCGATCGAGCCTTCAAAACCGAACGTCTCGCCACCCTTTTCCAAATCAGCCCCGGCACAAAAAGCTCTGCCTTCACCCGTTACGATGACAACCCTGACCTCATCATCCGAATCTGCACGATCCAGTGCGTGTATGAAATCATTCTGCATTTGACGGTTATACGCATTTAGCTGATCCGGGCGATTGAGGGTGATCGTCATAATCTTGTTACTGACATCAACCTTGATCGTCTCGTACATGATTGAATCTCCCTTCCTCAATTTATACGCTCAATGATGGTCGCGTTCGCCATACCGCCTCCTTCACACATTGTTTGCAATCCGTAACGTCCGCCGGTGCGTTCCAATTCATGCACCATCGTTGTCATTAATCGGGCGCCACTTGCACCGAGCGGATGGCCCAAGGCAATTGCGCCTCCATTAGGATTAAGCTTTTTGGGATCAGCCCCGGTTTCTTCTAGCCAGGCGAGTGGTACGGGAGCAAAAGCTTCATTGACTTCATACATATCGATATCATTGATGGTCAAACCTGCTTTTTTCAGCACTTTTTCAGTGGCAGGAATCGGCCCGGTTAACATCATCGTTGGGTCAGATCCCACAACGGATCGCGCTAAAACGCGGAAGCGCGGTTTAAGCCCAAGCTGCTCTGCTTTATCTCTGGACATGAGGACAAGCGCCGCTGCCCCATCGCTAATTTGGCTTGAATTTCCGGGATGAATGACCCCGTTTTCTTGAAATGCGGGCTTTAAACTGCCAAGCTTCTCGAGCGTCGATCCTTTTCTCGGACCGGAATCCTCCCGTACAATTGTCTGTTCCCCTTCCGGCGTCGTCACTTCCAATGGCATGATTTCTTTCTCAAAGCGCCCTTCTTGTTGCGCCTGTAAAGCACGTTCATGGCTTTCTAATGAAAATTCATCCAGTTGTTGCCGGCTCATCCCCCACTTTTCGGCAATACGCTCTGCCGACAGCCCTTGATTGATCATCTCATAGCGCGATGTTAATTCTTCGCTCCGCTCTGCTCCCTTATAAGTTGAGCCCATTGGAACTCTGGACATATTTTCGACGCCCGCAGCAACGACAACATCCATATCTCCACTAGCAATCGCTTGGGCGGCAAAATGAACCGCTTGTTGACTAGAGCCGCATTGCCGGTCAACGGTCGTGCCGGGCACTTCCGTCGGATAGTCGGCAATTAAAGCAGCAACTCTTCCTATGTTTAGCGCTTGTTCTCCAATCTGGGAAACACAACCCATAATGACGTCTTCCACATGCTCTGGAGATAACCCGCCCCGGTTTGCTGCTTCTTTTAGAACTTTTGCTGCCAATTCATCGGGTCTAGTCCCACTTAGTAAACCATCTCTTCTCCCTACCGGTGTTCTCACTGCATCTACAATGACTGCTTCACGCATTGTTATCTTCCTTTCATATGTTCATAGTTTTTGTTATTCGCTGTATACTGTTCTTTCAAAACGTTCTTAAGAATTTTCCCGGTTGAATTTCGGGGTAATTCAGAAACAAACGTGACGTAACCGGGCTTTTTGAAACTTGTCATATTCTCCCGACAATATTGAATGATGGCTTCTGCATCCGGCTGGTTGTTCTCGTCTTTCGGGACGATGATGGCCATCACTTCTTGTCCCCACTCAAGGCTCGGAACGGGGATGACCGAAACCTCATGCACCTCCGGATGCTGGCTAATGACTCCCTCAACCTCCAAAGGAGATATATTTTCGCCGCCTCGTATAATTAGCTCGTCGCTTCTTCCCATAATATAAAGGTAGCCATCTTCATCCAAATAACCCATGTCACTGGATTGAAACCAGCCATCTGAAGTGAATGCCTGTTGTGTAGATGTTTCATCTCCTAAATAACCAGCCATCGTGCGTAATGTTAATAGCTCCACACGCCCCACCTTTTCGGGGGGAAGCACATTTCCTTTTTCATCACAAATACGTATACGTACATCAGGTAACGGACGACCAACAGAATGCAGACGTTTTTTCTGTTTTTCAAGCGCCTCTCCCGTTCCGGATAATTGATGATCACTTGGACCTAAAGCAGTTACCGTCGACATCGTTTCCGTCATCCCAAAAGCATGAGAAAAATCTGTCGTTTCCGGGAACCTTCGCATTGTCTCTTCGATAATGGTGATGGATGCCGGTGCCGAACCGTACGTAACTAATTTCAAGCTCGATAAATCATAGCGATCAAACTCTTTATGATCCAATACGTGTTTCATCATCGTCGGGGTCAGGAAAGTGCGGGTGCATTTCTCAGTATGGACCTTCTCAAGCCATACCTGTGCATCAAACTGCGGAATTAATACGAAACGGACACCTTTGTAAATGCCGATAATTGCATTTAGTAGCCCAGCCACATGAAAATTTGGCACATGTTGGAGCAAAACTTCTTGTTCCTTATTTTCTGAAGAGGGGTAGACGTTTAAAAAATTGTACACTGCTTGGTGCGTAAGCATCACCGGTTTAGGGTGAGACGTCGTTCCACTTGTAAATAAAAGAACGGCAAGATCCTCTTCTGTCCCCTCATGGGCTGATTTTGTTTGAACGCCACGCTTCAAAAGGTCTTTGTAAAATATTGCATCCTCATGATCCCCTTCAAATAACACAACATTTTCCAATGAAAGCACATGACGCTTCACCTGTTGAACCATCGGGTAGTAACGTTCCCCGACAAAAACCATTTTTATATCCACCCGATCCAACATGTATTCCAATTCTTGTGCTTTTGCCCGGTAATTGATAGGTACGAAGACGGCACCCAATGATACAGTCGCAAAAAGGATTTCAAAAAATTCATACCGGTTAGTATCAATAAAAGCAACACGGTCATTTTTTTGCACACCTGCCGCCTTCATGGCAGATGCCAGTCGTTGTGTGCGTTCAAGTTCTTCGTGATATGTTGCTTGGTATTCTCCGTCCGTCACCATTTCCAGTTCACCGAAATTTTCTGCTGACCTCTCGAACAGTTTGCCTAAATGCATGATTAAGCCTCCATTACCAACCTAATTCACCGGCAGCGATTTCAAGGCAGTCGTCTGAAGATCCAAGGTAATTTTCTAGTGCACGCGCACGTTTTAAAAATAAATGGCAATCAAATTCCCACGTGAATCCCATTCCGCCGTGAATTTGAACATTGTCACTTGCCGTCCGGACAAATGCTTCCGAGGTGAAAGAACGTGCAAGCGCGATTGCTTCTACCATATCGTCAGCGTTATTTTCCAAGGCCCAAGCTGCATAATAGGTGAGCGACCGTGAACTTTCCAAATCCATTCTCATATCTACGATGCGATGCTTAATAGATTGAAAGCGCCCGATCGGTTGGCCAAATTGCATCCGTGTTTGCCCATATTCATTCGCCATTTCTACAACTCTATCGATGCCGCCAACCATCATTGAACATAAAGCGACATGTAAATCGTTTATGGCGAATTGCAAAGCGCCCCAGCCTGCATGTTTCGGTCCTAACAGCTGTTGTTTAGCTACTTTTGTTTCCTCAAACGCTATTCTTACTATTTTTCTCGTTTGCTCTAAACTTTGTTGTTCTTGTATCTTTACGTTTGCATCCTCCCGGTCAACCAATAGCAAGGAAATGCCGTACTCGCTATGAATCCCCCCTGTACGGACAGGTACAATTAACGTATCAGCCACGTCCCCGTGTGGGATTAATATTTTTGTTCCGTTCAGTGTATAGTCTCCATCACCCTCGCTTGCGGTCAATTGGATATTTGCCGGGGCAATTTCCCCATTTAATTCATGGAGGGCCAGTGTCAGTTTCCGTTTACCATCTACAATTTCCGGCAAATACTTCTCCTTTTGTTCATCCGTTCCATAAGCCTCCAGTAGAGGAACCGCCACTGCCATCGTTTCCGGATAAGGCCCGGGGATGATGGCACGTCCCATCTCTTCTAATATCGGAACCAAACTAAGCGATCCTTGTCCAAGCCCGCCATAGCTTTCCGAAACATTAACGCCCAAATACCCTTGTTGGGCTAAGCCATGCCACATATCTTGCAAAATGTTCACTTCCCCGTCCATGTAACGACGTGGAATTTCTAACCCCCCTTTTGATTTTAGGTATTGCCGCGTTGACGTTTGGAACATTTCTTGATCTTCATTTAATGCGAAATCCACCTTATCCACCCCTTCTCATCCTTGAAAATTGTGCAACTTATTAATATTTTACATCTTTCGGCAATCCGAGCATTCGTTCCGCGATGATATTCTTTTGAATTTCAGAAGTGCCTCCCTCGATAGTGAAACCAAACGACCGCAAATAATTTTCCTGCCAATCCGATGATACGATTGCATCTTCTTTCCACAATACGTTCCCCGAACCACTTAATGTCATTGCATAGGCGTACATTTCTTTAGCCAATTCACTGGATGCCATTTTATCCATGGATCCTTCAGGTCCCGGACGACCGGTGCGTATGATGTTTGTCAGATGTCGATAGTAATTCATCAAAAGTGCTCTCGACCTGGCCCGGAAACGGGTAAGGTTTTGGCGCACGATTGGATCCTTAATCAGTGAGCGACCATTCTTTTGCAAGGTTTTCGCCAAGTCAACCAACTCCTCAAACTGCTTCTGGATGGCAAACGTTCTTCTGGCTACTCCGACTCGTTCGTGACTTAATAGGATGAGCGATACTTTCCACCCCTCGTTAATTTCGCCGACGATATCTTCATCATAAGCAATGGCATCCGTGAAAAACATTTCATTAAAAATTGGATTATCATCGATTGATCTGATTGGCTTTGTTTCTACACCTTCTTGATTCATGTCAACTAAGAAAGCAGTGATTCCGTTGTGTTTTTTTCCGCTATTATCGGTTCTGGCCAATAAAAAACATTGATCGGCATAATGAGCGTAACTCGTCCAAACTTTTTGACCATTGATGACCCACCGGTCTCCCTTTTTTTCGGCTCTCGTTTGTATCGCTGCTAAATCAGAACCTGCATTCGGCTCAGAATAGCCTTGGCACCATATTTCTTCACCGTTTAAAATTTTATGAACGTACCGATTTTTTTGCTCTTCGGTCCCAATTTGAAGTAAAGTCGGGCCAACCATTGCAGTGCCAATGATGTTCAAAACAGGTGGGGCACTAACCCTGACCATTTCTTGTTCGTAAATGACTTGTTCGATCAGAGAAGCTTCTCTGCCCCCATACTCTTTTGGCCAAGAAATGCCTGCCCATTTCCCTTCATATAGTTTGCGTTGCCAATCACGAAGGAAAATTCCTTTTTCTTTTTCATCTTTAGGGAGCGTGCGTTTTCCGTCCATCCAACCTGTCGGCAAATTTGTTTCTAACCACGCCCTCAGTTCCTCCTGAAAAGCTTTTTCTGTCGCTGAATACGAAAAATCCATTATGTAAATCCTCCTTTATTTTCCCGTGAAATTTGGCTCCCTTTTCTCAAAAAACGCTTGTACACCTTCTTTAAAATCTTCAGTTTGAAAACATATATCTTGGCCTTGAGCTTCCATTTCCAATAAATTTTTCAAATCCTTGTTCAAATGCTCATTCATAATTTTTTTCGTCATTCCCATTGATGCCGTTGCTTTTTTTCCTAATTTCTCTGCCATATCAATGGCTTCCGGCAACAATTGGTCGGAAGAAACAACACGATTCACAATTCCAAACCTTTGCGCATCATCAGCAGAAACCCGTTCCCCTAAAAACATGAGCTCTTTCGCACGTTGGGTCCCAATTAACGCGGGAAGAAAATGCATGGCCGCGAAATCCGGGATTAAGCCAATGTTTACAAAACTTTGAACGAAAAAAGCTTCGTCGGAAGCTACGATGAGATCACTAAGCAATGTCAAACTGAAACCTGCCCCGGCAGCCGCTCCATTGACAGCTGCAATGATCGGCTTTTCCATGCTCAGCATCTTCAGAAGCAAAGGATGGGACTCTTGCAGCCTTTTCCTGCCTTCCAGAGGTTTTATCTCTTTTTTCATGGCCGAGATGTCCCCACCTGCTGAAAAACCCTTACCCGATCCCGTTAAAATGATACATTTAATATCATCATCTTGTTCCGCATCTTCCAATGCTTGCAGTAATGCCATCCTCATCTCCATCGCCAACGCATTACGTGTTTCCGGTTGATTCAAGTAGATGATGTTCGTACTTCCCTGTTTTTCATTAATGATAAATTGCTTCTTCATTTTGACACCTTCCCTATACGAATAAGTTGTTTTCTTGTCCTTTAATTTTTGCACTAATCCGATCGGCCGCATCTTTTAACAATTCCCCTTTTGGAATCAGCTCGTGTTCGTCATACTGTGCAGTCATTCCGAACAAATTGATCGTCATGTCCACATTGTCATCCATATTGAAAATCGGCGCGGCTACCCCGAAGATCCCATTGATGGATTCCCCAAAATTGGTTGCATATCCATAATCACGGATAACGGGAAAATCTGCTTTTAGCTGATCGATTTCTTGATCGGATAATGGGCGTTGCTCTTTTACCTCTTGGAGCAGTTCATTCGATGCTTCTTCTTCCATATACGCGAGTAGGCATTTTCCGTATGCGCCATCCACAATCGAAAAGTGCCTGCCCACCGAAACATTAACGCCGAAATCGCCCCCTTCGCTTTTGGCAACAATCGTTGTGCGTGTTTTGCCAATTCGATTAACGAGCACGGACGTTAGACCGGTTCGTTCGGATAGTTCCTCCAAATAAGGAAGGATAATGGTAATATCCAATGAGTTTTCTTTCGCCCTTTCGCCTAAAACCACTAAATAAGGCCCCAGACTGTACTGTTTTGAACGTTTGTTATAATGAACAACAGAATGTTCCCTAAGTTGTTGCAATACGCGATAACACGTGGTCGGTTGTAATTCGAGGGCATTGGCAATTTCGGTCAAATTGCTTTGGCTGAATTTTTTTCGGCTTAACAGCGTCAAAATTCTAAATGCAATTTCCACGGCAGGTACACTATATTTTCTTTTACCTTTTTCTGTCTCGTTTGTTTTTGACATATTCATTCTCCTTCGTGCGTGAACCATATTATGTAATCGCTTTCAAATATAGATGATAATTTTATTTTATATATTACAAAGTTTTTTGTCAATGAAAATTTAAAGTGAGCTTTTTGTGCTGTGCCGTCTTTTCGCTTTAGGCATAAAAATGGGACTGGGGGCTCACCTTGTTTTATACTGCATCTTCCGCGAACCAACCGCCTCTATTTATAGATCACTCGTTTTTATATGCCGCCAAAACAAGCATTACGTGCTGCAACACCCCTTGGAAAGATGATAAGGATGCTGAACATATCGTGTTTTGTTGCATTTGCGGACTCATATGAGGGTCGGGAAACATTATGAGTCCGCTAAACCTATTTCCTGAGGACTCTTATGGTTTCCGGGCAGCGCTTTGAGTCCTCCAAACCCTTTTCTGAGGACTCTCATGGGGCCTGGGCAGCGCTTTGAGTCCTCCAAACCCTTTCCTGAGGACTCTCATGGTTTCCGGGCAGCACAAAAAGTCCCCAAAACCCATTCTCGTGGGCAAAACTGATACTGAGCATTGGTATTCACTTTTCATGTAGAGGGCTTTATGTTTTGCAGTCAGAGTTTTAATACGGTTGAACACTGATATACCTATGATTGCGTTGGTTTTTGGGGTATTTATTTTCGACTTGCTCTTATCCTTTGCACAGCAAGAATTCTTCGACAGCGCAATTAGCTACAAGTTTTTACTGCATTAAATGAGGTTGCCATTTCACCGCTTATTTTCATCATGAACGCTCTCCCGCAAATAACATGCAAGTTGCACTTGAAGAACGTCGTGACTGTTTTGAAAGGATATTTGTAAAGTTTCCTCAATCTTCTTTAAGCGTTGGTACAAGGTGTTTACATGAATATACAGTTGCCTCGCCGTTTGACTTGCCGAGCGATTATTATTCATAAACGTTTCAAGCGTTTCGCTTAAGCGTTCCTCTTTTCCTTCTATCACGTTCAGTGGCTTAAAAAAGTCCTGTACAAAGGCGAGAAGGTCTTCTTGCGGCTGATCGATAAAAAGGCGGTTAATGCCAATATCCGTATAGTTCATCACCCGCTGCCATTCTTTTTTTGCGCCGAGGTGGGCGAGCGCTTTTTCTGCTTCTTTGTAACTTCTTGGCAGTAATGAGCGTTGATCTGCTTGAGAGCCCAACCCAGCGCGCACCCGCATATTATCGTTTTCCCGAGCGAATCGCCATATGAAAGCATCGATTTCTTTTTTTCCCAACCGTGATACATAGAGAAGCGTAACCACAGTCGTCCCCTTTGTATAGAGAACGGAAAGCTTATCATCAAAGTCATTTCTGATGTCAGTGATGAAGCGATGGATATAGAGATTGGTAAATGAAGGATCCATGTCAAATTCAAATTCAAACTTGAGGATCATTACCGGACGATGATCTTCTATCTTTAACAAACGGGAAGCCTCTTTCAGCTCCTTGGCCGTCTCTGCCATTAACAGCTTTTGAAAGGCTTCTTCAGATGCTTTCAACGAATGGTCGATCACAGATTTCTCCCGAATGAATTCTAACGCTAAAATTGGGATGCCCAGCTCGAGCGCCATTCGTTGTAATGAAGACAAAGGCTCACGTTGCCGGCAAATGATGTACCCCAAACACACGCCTACGCCAACAATGGGAAACACTTCGTGCATCTCCCCTTGGTAGTCTTCAACAGTAAATGAGGCACTTAGCGAGCCCTTCTTTTCAAGGATGACATTTTGGTGATAAGCGGCAAACGTCGACGCATCCGAGTCAACGGGATCGTCGAATATACTTAACAACATGAGCGGCAATCCAAGCACGTCTTCCAACGTTTTTCTAATCGCCGGCGCCCCCTCCCCTTGGATGGAAAGGCTGACTAACCGTTCGTGTATATCATTTCTTTTCGCGAGGAGATAATTTTGTTCTTGTAGCCGGTCAAACAGCTCGGCATTTTGAAGGGCGATCCCGACTTGGTCCGCAAAATTTTGCAAAAGATTAAGTTCATGCTTTGTAAAAGACGCGTAGTTAAATTGATAGAGAATTAACACGCATCTCGTTATTTGCCGGATTTTCACGGGAACACACAGGACGGACGCCGCTTCACCGAACGGGTAGGAGCGTTCGAGGATCGAAAGATTATCGTGTGACATCGTTGAAGCGGCGAATAAAACGTCACGGTGTGTTGGATACAATGCCGCTTCTTCTTTTTCAAACACGGTGCCAACCATTCCTTCCCCCGGCTTCATGCGCATATTTTTCATCGTGCGCGTGTTCACTTCAGCTGAAGTTTTTTGCACTTTAAGACAATCCTCGGCTTCATCATACATCCACAAGACGCCAATATCCGCTTCGAATATCACTTCCATCGTCGTATCGAGAATTTTTGAAAGCAATGCATCCAAATCCGTCAACGCTGTAATCGCGCCAATGCTTTCATTCATTTTTTGGAGAAGACGTTTTTGCTGCTTTTCGGTGATATGATGGGCAAACAGAGGCAGTTCTTTCGCCAATAATTCCTCCCCATGTTTAGGCAGAGACACCGTCGACGCTATCCGCAAAATCAAGCGTTTCCCGTAGGAATACTGAAAATGATATTCAATATAATCCCGGAACCCCCCGTCTGTATACGCCACATCTCCGGCATTTAACGAAAAAATACTAGGTTGTCCAGGTTTATCCAGCGCTTGCTTCGTGATCAACCTTAATCCATCCCCTTCTGAATAAGCCCAAAGTTGAAAAGGGGATGAATGCAAAACATCCGTGATAATATCCGGCATAGAAATCCCGCTCCCGACCTCAAAGATAAATATATTTTTTCACATATATTATATATTATTATAGAGATTATTACACTATTGTAACGATGAATTTTGAATTATACTTTATGCAGAATCTACGTCAAGAAAGGGTGTAAATATGCAAGCGGATACAAAAAATGTTGTGGAACGGGTTTCGCAAATAATAGAGAGCCAGAAAGAAAAATTTACAGCAATTAGCGATCAGATTTGGGAATTCGCTGAAGTCAGGTTTGAAGAAAATGAGTCGTCTGAATGTTTGGCATCCTTCATGGAAGAACAGGACTTTCACATCGAACGGGGCGTAGCAGGGATTCCAACCGCCTTTACGGCAACTTCCGGAACATCAGGACCTGTCATCGCGATATTGGGAGAATTTGATGCTCTCCCCGGTCTCAGCCAAAAAGCCGGGAAAACATCAAAAGAGCCGATTCAATCAGAAGCCCCCGGCCATGGATGCGGGCATAATTTGTTGGGGGTAGGAGGAATTGCTGCTGCTGTAGCAGTACGAACCTACATGGAAGAACAAGGTCTGGAAGGAACGATTCGCTATTACGGCTGTCCGGCTGAGGAAAGTGGTTATGGAAAAACGTATATGGTCAAGGCAGGCCTTTTTGAAGATGTGGATGCGGCCTTCTCTTGGCACCCGCATTATATGAACAGGCTTTTCAATGGTCCGACGCTTGCTGTCGTTCATGCTCATTTTACATTTAAGGGGGTAAGCTCTCATGCAGCAGCTTCACCGGAACTTGGGAGAAGTGCCCTAGATGCGGTGGAATTGATGAATGTTGGCGTGAATTATATGCGTGAACATATGCCGGATGACGCTCGTGTTCACTATGCCATAACCAACACGGGAGGAATGTCGCCAAATGTTGTCCAACCAGAAGCAGAGGTTGCTTATTTTGTCCGGGCTCCTCAATCTGCACAGGCAAAAGAACTTTTTGAACGAGTGAAGAATATTGCCAAGGGTGCCTCTTTAATGACGGAAACAACAGTGGAACACCGTATCGAGGGCGCGTGCTCAAACCTTGTCTCTAATCGTGTCCTGGATCAGTTACTCCACCAAAATATGGCCGCTTTGGAAGAAGCTCATTTTACCGAGGAAGAACTCCGGACGAGCAAAGCCTTTTATGAAACACTTTCCGATAATGAGAAGCAAATGGCGGCATCACTTGTTGGCGAACAACAGGCAGCAGAATTGTCCGAGCGTCCGCTCATTCATGAAGTTGCCCCATACAGCGAACCGAAGGCATCAAGCAAAGGAACAGGTTCTACAGACGTCGGAGATGTCAGCTGGGTGACGCCAACCACGCAATTAATGGCGGCAACCGAGGCCTTCGGAACGCCATTGCATACGTGGCAAGTCGTAGCTCAAGGACAAACGTCTTATGCAAAAAAAGGGATGCTATACGCCGGCAAAAGTCTGGCAAGCACTATCATCAATGCATTGCAAACACCCGATGTGTTAAGGGAAGCAAAAGAGGAGTTACACCGGCAAGGTGCCGGCGCGGACCAATATGATTGTTTGCTGCCGGAAGAACAAGTACTTCCGCATATGCTGCATCAGTAAATTGCATTTGCGCGGGGTCAAGCTTTTGTTGACCCCTTACTGATTTTATTCCTAAATAAGGGGGGGAGAAAGATGACGAGAAAACAAGAACCATTAGAATTTTGGAAGGATTGGCGTTTGTACTTTCTTATTTTATGTATTGTTCTTGTTGCAGAATTAGTCGGACCCATCGATTTTTCCGTTGGACCGGGTGTCATCTCACTGTTGCCTTTGCTCATCGCATTCGCAATCGGTTTTGGCCTGTATTTCACACCGATTATAAAAGAAAAGCAATCAAAAAACGCCCAAAGCTTTGTTACTTTATCGATCAGTTTACTGGTCGCCAAAATAGGAGGAACGATCGGTCCGGCCATCGATACAATTATGGAGGTAGGTCCGGCGTTATTGCTCCAGGAACTTGGAAATTTAGGTACAATTATCTTGGCACTTCCTATCGCTATATTAATTGGAGTGAAACGGGAAGCCATTGGTATGGCTCCGGGTATAGGCCGTGAAGGTTCTGTGGCTATTATAACGGAAAAGTATGGATTCGATTCACCGGAAACACGTGGCGTCATGAGTATGTATGTGTTTGGCACAGTATTTGGCGCCGTATTCTTTGGGGTTTTCGCAAGTTTCTTAGCGGCATTTACCCCCTTTCACCCTTTGTCACTTGCCATGGCTTCAGGGGTTGGGAGTACGAGTATGATGGCGGCTGCAAGCGGGTCTCTCATACCGGCATTTCCTGCTTATGAAAATGAAATTGTCGCGCTAGCAGGCGCCAGTAATCTTTTGACGATGATCACCGGCATATTTGTATTAACGTTTATCGCGCTCCCATTAACACTTAAACTTTATCAAATGTTTACGAAACGAAAATCTCCAAATGCCAGTTCAAAAATGGATGCGGGGGAATAAGGAATGTTAAAAAATATACAAGAATGGTCCGTCGTTTTAGTCATCGTGGGGGTTATTGTTGTCCTTGGCAACTGGTTAGGGTTTGGGGTTATGCCATTTGAAGCTATTCCGGGCATGCTTATTCTTGTGCTTATTTGTTTAGCCGGTTTATTTATCGGAAAAATTTTGCCATTCAACCTCCCCAGCATGATCTATATAGCGGTCTTAGGAGTCATCGTCTCCTTGCCAGCCACACCGGGGTCCGAATACGTTGTCCACGCAACAGATCAAATCGATATGCTCGCGATTACTACACCGGTATTGGCTTTTGCCGGAATTGCCATTGGCCGGCGTTGGGCTGATTTTCGAAAATTGGGTTGGAGAGTAATCGTTGTCGGATTTTGTGTTTTATCAGGCACTTTTCTCGGATCTGCAATTATTGCTGAAATCGTTTTACAAGTGCAAGGAATCGTGTAAGATCCGTCGAAATATCATTAATGCGACTATTATGAGTGGCCGCATGTCTGTATTTTAAACGCGACAAAACGCATTGGGCAACAGGCGGGTCGCTCTTGGTGGTGCCAACCAATAAAAATGACCCTATTGATAGGCTCACTCGATCAATAGGGTCATCTTATCAACTTCTTTCTGATAAGTAACGTAACTCACTTAACATCGTCATTCTTTTAATTTCTTAATGGTTTCTTTCGGCATATTTGTTATTTTCGATATATACGCAGGAAACATTCCATTCTCCCGGTAATGTTCTGGCGATTTTTTATCCCATTTAAGCCCATACCCTATCAACGGTCGTTGGATCATGAAGAACAATGAGTTAAATAAGTACTCCAAAAATATCCACTCCCCTATCTATCCATCGCTCAAAAAGCCAAACGCGGACATATCACGCCTGGCTAAATATCGGTTTATCAATTACACTCCCCTTTACCTCCATTAACTGAAGCTGCACCTGCTTTCATGACCAACCCTTCTAAAGTTTTTTCTATCCATTTTTCCAACTGTTGAGATGTCTGGATCATTTTCTCTAAATTGACGCCTGTTTCCACTCCCATTTCATCGAACATATGGATCATATCCTCTGAGCATACGTTCCCTACAGCCTTAGGTGCAAACGGGCATCCTCCGAGACCTCCTATAGAAGCGTCGAACCGTCTTACACCGGCTTCGTACCCTGCCAAAACGTTAGCGAGGCCAAGACCGCGTGTGTTATGAAAATGAAGTCCTAAAGGAATGTCCTTGCCGAATGATCTGCGGAAGCTTCCTATCATATCCTGGACCTGGTATGGATTTGCCATGCCTGTCGTATCGGCGAGCACAATTTCATCCGCGCCGGATTCCAGAAAAGATTCTACTGCTTGAAATACAGTGTTCGGGTCAACTTTTCCTTCATAAGGACAGCCAAATGATGTGGCTAGAATAGCTGTCACCGGGTAATTGCTTCCCACAGCATCACTAGTAACCTCGCTCAGCTCATTCACCCCATCCTGTACAGACTTTTTCGCGTTTTTTATGTTAAACGTATCACTAGTTGCAGCAGCTATGTGTACGCGATCAATTTGTGTTTGTATAGCTCTCTTAAAACCCCCGCGATTCAACACCAACCCTGCTATTTCTATTTTCTGTTGGTTACCAATTCCAGCAAGCACCTGCTCGGCATCAGCCATCTGAGGCACAACTTTTGGATGCACAAATGATACCGCTTCAATTTTTGTTACGCCAGAGTTGATTAGTTGTTCAATCAGTTTGACTTTATGTTCTGTAGATACATGTTTGTCTTCATTTTGCAGGCCGTCACGCGGACCAACTTCACAAAGAGTTATCATGATGATCTCCTCCTATATAATGCATTAATACATTATCTCTTCCCTGAAATATATGTTCGTGCATTGCTACTTTGGCACGGTCCATATCCTTTTCTTTAATTGCCTCCAAGATCGTTTGATGCATTTGCAGCGATTGCTTTGTTTTGTCATTCGTTGTCCAGTAAAAGGAACGGAAAACTAACGGAAGAACGACCACTTTAGCAACGAGATCGCGAACGTGTTCGTTCCGACTGGCATTAACAATAGTGTCGTGAAAGCGTTTGTTTGCTTCTATTATCGCTTTATTTTGGGTTAAACGTTCCTCATTATCCTGTGCCAACACTTTTTCAAAATCGGCATTTGCCCTCTGCATTGTTTTTATATCTTCCTCGTCCCGATTTATAGCAGCTTGCCCAGCTGCATAGCTTTCGAGCAATGCGCGTATATCATAGATTTGACGAAGGTCTTCTTTAGAAAAAATTCGGACAATAAACCCACGACTTAAAGGTGTGATAAGACCATCGAATTCTAACCTTTTCAAAGCTTCACGGATAGGGGTTCGGCTGACATTCCAGTCTTTAGTCAAAGATTCTTCGGTAAGTCGATAACCGGAAGAGTACTCTCCGGTTATAATTGCATTTTTAATACTTTCGTAGACACCCACACTTAGCACCTCATTCACATTGTATACAAAAACGTTTACTCCTTGCAATATTCCTGTAATATCAACATTTTATCTGTTAGGCGAATGTCGCCATACCCGCTTTGTTGTATACAGTAATGGTGTCTATTCTCGATTTATACCATGATAATATAATTTTATCAAGGTTTGTCAAATTCTATTGCTTATATGTATACATAGTGTTAGATTGTATACATCTAATTTCCGGAATATTTTTTAGAGAGAAGGTGCTAGCTAAATGACAGCCAAAGTAGACAAAGAGAATTTACCGTTAGACGGGGTAAGAGTGCTTGAACTCGGGACACTTATCGCCGGGCCATTTGCAGGCAGGTTGTTGGCTGATTTTGGGGCGGAAGTCATTAAGATAGAACCGCCGGATAAGGAAGATCCAATGAGAAACTGGGGGAAAACGAAGGAGGGACAAGGCCTTTGGTGGCCCATTCAATCCCGTAACAAGAAATCGGTTACCCTTAATCTTCGCGAAGAAGATGGCCAGGAACTGTTCAAGGAACTCGTAAAAGAATCTGACGTTATCATTGAAAATTTCCGTCCGGGAACGATGGAAAAGTGGGGACTTTCCTATGAAGAACTTTCCGACATCAACCCTCGCGTTATTATGATGCGCACCTCCGGGTTTGGGCAAACGGGCCCCTATAAGGAGCGGGCAGGCTTTGGCAGCGTTGGCGAAGCAATGGGTGGCATTCGTCATGTGACCGGCTATCCGGACCGGCCACCTTCGAGAATAGGCGTCTCTATCGGCGATTCACTAGCTGCTTTATTTGCCACGATCGGTTGCCTTACTGCCATTCATGAAAGAGAAAAATCAGGCTACGGCCAAGTGGTAGACACTGCAATCTACGAATCTGTGTTTTCGGTTATGGAAAGTGTCATTCCCGATTACCTTCTTGCCGGGTACATCCGGGAAAAGATGGGGAATATTCTTCCCGGGGTTGCTCCTTCCAACATTTATTTTACAAAGGACGAAACGTACATAGTTATCGGAGCAAATGCCGATGGCGTATTTAAACGCCTTTGTGAAGCGATGGGAGAGCCTCAACTTGCCGAACATCCGGAGTATAACACCCATGAGGCACGAGGCCGCAATCAAAAGAAATTGGATGTGATTATTGAGGATTGGACCAAAACCCTTTCAGCCGAAGAAGCGCTGGAAAAGTTAGAAAATCACGGTGTCCCATCAGGCCTTATCTATACAGCAAAAGATATGGTGGAAGACCCTCATTATCAGGATCGTGAAATGATTGTAAATGTAGACCATCCGGAACTTGGGGATTTCCCGATGCCTGGCGTCGTTCCAAAGTTAAGCCGAACGCCGGGAACGATTACACAGCCTGGAGCAAGCAAAATGGGCGCTCATAATGAAGACATTTATCAAGGGCTTCTTGAATTTGATCAGGAAAAATTAACTGAGTTAAAGAAAAACAACATTATTTGAGGGGGTATTCGTGATGAAAGAGCCTGTCAAGAAGCCTTGGATTTGGATCATCATGGGGTTGCTCGTCCTTTTTAATGCGCCGTGGTATTTTCCGGAAGGGACCATTGAACCTTTGATTTTTGGTCTGCCTTATTGGGTGGTAGTTTCTACTGTATTATCGCTGTTGCTTTGTGCTTATCTATATTGGCTGTGCAGAAACCAATGGCATATTATCGAAGATGAAGAAGAAGCGGAAAACGAGCGGGAAGGAGATTAAGGATGGAAGAATTACGTTTTGCCGGACTCGATGCTGTCATTATTTTATCGGCTTATGCCGTTTTAATGATCGTCATCGGCTGGTTAGCCGGACGAGGAAAAAAGGTGGGAAAGAGTGTAAGCAGCTACTACCTGGCTGGCAGGGATCTCGGAATCATCACACTTTTCTTCACGCTTTTTGCTACTCAATACAGCGGGAACACAGTCGTTGGATACGCGCCACAGGCCTATCGTGAAGGCTTTTCCTGGCTCCAATCCGTTCCTTTTTTTACACTGATTATTGGAATTTATCTATTATTTGCCCCGCGTTTGTATGCTATCGCTAAAAAGAAGAAATTTGTTACGCCTACGGATTGGATTAGTTATCGATTTAACTCCAAACGCGTGACAATCCTCGCTATTTTGCTCATGCTTTGGGGGCTTGCCAACTACCTGTTGGAACAACTTGTGGCTATTGGGCACGCAGTTTCCGGATTAACCGGAGGGACGATTCCTTACGAAATAGCAGTCATTGGATTTATTATAGTTATGCTGACCTATGAATGGTTAGGTGGGATGAAAGCTGTTGCGATCACGGATGCCGTGCAAGGAAGCTTATTGTTTGTAGGGGTCATTCTTCTGCTCGCGGGAGCCTTCGCGCTTACCGGCGGAGGGCTGACAGACTTAACCGAGAATATCGCTGCCGTTGATCCCGAAAGAATCGGGGTGCCTGACCTGACTACCAATATCAACTGGATAAGCATGATACTTCTTACAGGTTTTGGAGCCGCGGTTTATCCTCATGCGGTGCAAAGAATTTATTCATCACGGAGCGAACGTACTTTGAAACGATCATTGGCACGCATGGCATGGATGCCGCCGTTCACTGCCGGCTTCGTTTTAATCATAGGAATTATTGGGATTCAATTATATCCAGGCCTAAGTGTTCCAGAGTCGGAACAACTCGTTGGTATACTGGCGAACGATGTGGCAAACTTAAACACATTTTTCTACTGGGCAATGATTATCCTATTTGGAGCGATTGTAGGTGCCATTGTCTCAACGGCTGACTCTGTATTGCTTAGCTTTTCATCGATGATATCAAATGATGTTTACGGAAAATATATTAATAAGTCAGCGCCTGACGAACGAAAAGTCAAGGTCGGGAAGTTCGTAGGTGTTATTCTTGTTGCTCTATTGCTATGGGTAGCATGGAATCCGCCGGGAACGTTATTTCAAATATTTGTATTGAAATTTGAAATACTTGTCCAAGTAGCCCCCGCCTTCATTTTGGGGCTCTATTGGAAACGTTTGTCCTCCACTGCTGTCTTCTGGGGAATGTTAGTCGGTGCAACCATTGCAGGCGTGATGACGCTTATCGGGCATGAAACAGCTTTCGGCATTCACGGAGGCGTTTACGGATTAGCAGTTAATTTTATGATATGTGTTGCTGGGTCCCTAATGGTTCCTACGAGCCAGGATTACAAAAGAAAAGTAGAAAAAATGACCACAATTGATGCACAGCAATGATACCCCCGCCCCTGACAACACCAAGAGTGCTGCCAGGGGCGGCGCGTGCATAGTTCAACCTTTTTGTTGTCGCTTTATTTTTTTAACGTATCCAAACCTTCCCCGGGCATCATCTCTAGGCAGTATTCACAGTTGTTTTCTTTATGTTTGTCTCCCTTTATAAGCATCCGAACCTTGTTGATACAGATCATTCCCATAACAATCATTAATAACCGTCACCGGAAAATCCTTGATGGTAAGGCGACGAACTGCTTCAGGGCCCAAGTCTTCATAAGCAACGACCGTTTCAGCTTGGATTTTTTTGGACAACAGCGCTCCCGAACCACCGATGGCGCCAAAATAAATGGCATTATATTTTTGGATAGCGGCTTTTACTTCTTCATTTCGATACCCTTTGCCGATCATCCCTTTTAATCCCAGAGAGAGCAATTTAGGTGTATATCTATCCATCCTTCCACTCGTCGTCGGGCCTGCCGAGCCGATAACCTGGCCGGGTTTCGCAGGTGTCGGCCCGACATAATAAATGACCTCACCTTCCAGATTTATAGGCAATTCTTCATTGGCTTCGATACGGTCCATCAATCGTTTATGAGCCGCATCCCTTGCCGCATAGACGTCACCGTTTAAAAGCACCCGATCCCCGGCTTTTAAATCTTGGACCTTTTCATCTGTTAAAGGAAGCGTTACTATTTTTTGTCCCATTCAAGTCCGTCCCTTTCTTATAAAGTCACTTCTTTATGCCGATTGGCATGGCACTGGATGTTTACCGCCACCGGCAAAGCCGCGATGTGACAAGGGTGGACTTCAATCTTAACATCGAGGGCTGTTGTCGTGCCTCCCATGCCTTGCGGGCCGATTCCCAAATCATTGCATTGTTCGATCCATTTCTCCTCCAGTTCAGCAATCCGTTCATCTTTATGACGCACCCCCACAGGTCGAAGCAATGATTTTTTTGCAATGTAGGCGGATTTTTCGAAACTGCCTCCGATACCGACGCCAACGATCATTGGCGGACAAGCATTGGGACCAGCCAAGCGGACGGACTCCATCACGAATGCTTCTATGCCTTCCAAGCCGTCAGACGGTTTTAACATTTGCAAGCGGCTCATGTTTTCCGCGCCACCGCCTTTTGCCGTAAATCGGATCGTAAGGTGATCGCCTTCAACCATTTCCACATACGTAATGGCCGGTGTATTATCCCCGGTATTTTTACGGTCCAAAGGATCACGAACGATCGATTGACGCAAATAGCCGTCCCCATAACCTTTGCTTACCCCTTGATTAATGGCATCGTACAAATTTCCGCCCGTGATTTTGCAATCATACCCCAATTCAATAAAAAATACAGCCACTCCTGTGTCCTGGCACATGGGTATGCGTTCCTGCTTGGCAATTTCGGCATTATCCAACAACTGTTCAATAACATCCTTGCCAATCTCCGATTTCTCTGTTTTCATGGAAGATTGAAACGCCTGGATCATGTCATCGTCCAAATCGAAACTGGCCGTTTGGCACAGGAAAGCAACACTATCCGTGATGTCGTCCACATGGATTTCTCTCATATCCCATACCCGTCCTTTCCGGCAAAGACTCCCGAATAATCTGGCACTTTTATTCCTCCTTTAAAACCTCCATCATGTCCAACGTTCGCTGGGCGCCTTTCACAACGGGAACATCGATCATTTTGCCTTTCAGCTGAATCGCTCCGTCGCCTCGTTCTTTTGCTCGTTCATATGCATCGACAATTTCCAAAGCTTCTTGCACTTCCTGTTCCGAAGGCGTATAAGCGTGGTTCACGGGCTCGATCTGCTTCGGATGGATAATCATTTTGCCTTTAAAACCGAGGCGAATGCCCCGTTCTGTCTCTTCAACTAGCCCCTCTTCGTTATGGAAATCCGGATAGACGGTATCAATGGGTCCTTCAATCCCTGCCGCGTAGCTGCTGTTCACCAGTTGAGATTGAGCATAGAGCAATTCTTCGCCATAGCCGCTGATTTTCGTTTGCATATCTGCCGTGTAATCAATTGCCCCGAAACTAAGCCGTTCGATTCTCGGCGCGGCACGGGCAATCTCGTAACTGTTATGGACACCGAGCGCGCTTTCCAGCAATGGAAGTAACTCAATATGGCCAACGGGAAGACCGTTCTCTTCTTCCAACGTGGAAATCCATTCGTCCATTTCTTTAATATGGTCGGGATTCTCCGCTTTTGGCAGCACCAAGCCGTGGGCACCATTCCTGACACCTGCTTTAACATCTTCACTAAAAAAAGGAGACGTGCTTTCATTCACCCTTAATAACTTGTAAGGCGCTTTATCGATATGTTTCTTTTGCAAATGTTGCGTTGCCATGTTCCTCGCCTGTTCCTTTTCTTCCAATGGAACTGCATCTTCAAGATCATAAATGACAACGTCTGCTTTCGTTTCCATCGCTTTTTCCATCGTCCGCGGATGATTGCCGGGCGCGAAAAGCCATGTGCGATGTTTTTTCATTTCCGTCCTCTCCCTCTATTTTAGACTAAAATAATACAACGGTTCTAGAAAAACTAGAACCGTTTGTCATCATCAAAACGACCGGGGCAAGCCGAGCACGTGTTGACCAACATAGCTACGGATTAAATTATTCGTGATCGGAGCGACCATAAAGAGACGTGCTTCCCGAAATTTGCGCTCAATATGATACTCTGCCGCAAATCCGTACCCGCCGTACGTATCCATCGCGCTGTTTGCTGCTTTCCAAGTGGCTTCAGAAGTCAAAAACTTCGCCATGTTTGCTTCTTCTCCGCAGTTCTCTCCTTGATCAAATAACTCCGCTGCTTTGTCACGCATCAATGTCGCTGCCTGTATGTTCATGTAGTCTTCAGCCAATGGAAATTGCACGCCTTGATTTTGGCCAATGGGACGATTAAAGACGACGCGTTCGTTCGCGTAGTTGACCGCTCGGTCGATAAAATATAAACCGTCGCCGACACTCTCCGAAGCAATCAAAATACGCTCGGCATTCATCCCGCCCAAGACATATTTGAACCCTTTTCCTTCTTCACCGATTAAGTTTTCCTTATGGATTTTTGCCCCTTCAATGAATACTTCCGTTGTGGCATGGTTAATCATCGTGTCAATCGGGCGAATATCGATATGTTCCGCTTGCTCGTTCATATCGAGCACAAACAAGCTTAGGCCATCGGTTTTTTTCTTTTCCTGCCCTTTCGGTGTCGTGCGTGCAAGAAGTAGCATTAAATCGGAATATTTGGCTCTTGATGTCCAGATTTTCTGGCCATGGACGATATAGTGATCACCTTGTTTTTCGGCGAACGTGGAAATGCTCGTCGTATCGCTTCCGGCCGTCGGCTCTGTGATCCCAAACGCTTGCAATCGTTTTTCACCTGAGGCAATCGGTGGGAGCCAACGTTGTTTTTGCTCTTCCGAGCCATGACGAAGGATGGCCCCCATCGTATACATTTGCGCGTGTCCGGCAGCCGCGTTTCCGCCGGAACGATTAATTTCCTCCATTATAATGCCCGCTTCTGTCATCCCAAGACCGGCACCGCCGTATTCTTCCGGAATTAAAACGCCTAACCACCCTTCATCGGTCAATGCTTGGATGAATTCTTCGGGGTATTCATGCCGTTTATCGATATCCTGCCAATACGACTCCGGAAAACGCTCGCATAAACTACGTACACTTTTTCGAATCATGTCATGATCTAGTTTTGTTTGTGTCATTTGTCATCCTCCTGATTATTGAGAGTTTTCCCGATGAACTTTTTCAAATAAATCATTTCTTCCTGAAGGCGCATGGTCTTTTTTATAGACCATAAATGTCCGTTTGTAATCGATGACAACTTGGCCTTCCTGATTGTACCCATATGTTTTCACCGTGACGATGCCTACATTTTCCCTTGAACCGGATTCTCTTTTATCCAAGACCTCGGAATAAGAATAGATCGTATCCCCTTCGAAAACGGGATTGGGCAATCGAATATCTGTCCAACCGAGATTAGCCATCACATTTTGGGATAAATCATTTACCGACTGGCCGGTAACAAGCGCAAGGGTGAACGTTGAATTCACAAGTGTGCGACCGAAATCTGTTTGTTCAGCATAATGATCATCAAAATGAATCGGGTTCGTATTTTGCGTTAGCATCGTAAACCAACTGTTATCTGTCTTCGTAACCGTCCTTCCCAGTGGATGTTGATACACATCCCCTAATTCAAAATCCTCAAAAAAACGCCCTTTCCAACCATCTTTAACACTCACAATGATTCCTCCTTATGTTTGTCATTTATTGGATTCATATTTTCATGTTCCCAAATCCAAATTCCTCCAATATCGAATTAGTATGTTCCCCAAGCGCGGGAACGTCCCCCATCACGGGTTCGACGCCACTGATCGATGCCGGGGGAATTAAAGCCTGAATGGAACCTTGGGGTGTATCGATCGCTTGCCAACGCTCTCTAGCTTGTAACTGCGGATGATCGAAGAATTCTTTCATGGAATTTAATCTCGCGTTTGCGATATTGGCGGTCTCCAACCGATCAATGATGGTATTTCTATTTAACTTTGAAAAAATACCCTCGATCAATTCCTTCAATGCCTGTCGATGTTCAGAACGTTTGGCGTTACTCACAAACCTTTCGTCTTCGGCGGTTTCAGGCTTTTGTAAAACGTTTTCACAAAAACTCAGCCATTCCCGTTCATTTTGGAGGCCGACGAAAACGGTTTTTCCGTCCCCGCATCGAAACGGGCCATATGGAAAAATCGTTGAGTGGCTAGCCCCTTTTCGTTGCGGTTCTTCCCCGCCGTATGCTGCATAATACGTTGGGTAACCCATCCATTCGCCCAAGGCTTCCAGCATGGAAACATTGACGGTTTGCCCTTCGCCGGTACGGGATCGCACGAGAAGTGCCGTAAGAATCCCGGAATACATGTACATGCCCGCGGCAATATCGGCAATCGAGATACCTGCTTTCGATGGAACGTCTTCACTTCCAGTGATTGACACGAGGCCGGCTTCACACTGAACGAGCAGATCATACGCTTTTTTGTCTTTATATGGTCCGGTGTCGCCGTATCCTGTTAAATTACACGTAATTAATGCCGGATACCGTTCACGAAGCACCTCTGTTCCATACCCCAACCGTTCCATCGCCCCTGGCGCGAGATTTTGAATAAATACATCCGCTTCAGCCAATAACCGTTCAAACACCGGTTTCGTTTTCTCCGATTTTAAATCAAGCGTCATTGATTCTTTCGAACGATTTAACCAGACGAAATGGCTCGACATACCATGAACGGTGTTATCGTAATCACGGGCAAAATCACCTGTATGGGGACGTTCCACCTTGATCACCCTTGCGCCAAGATCAGCGAGCTGTCGTGTAGCAAAAGGCACGGCAACAGCTTGTTCAACGGAAAGAACCGTTATCCCTTCTAATGGTTTCATATTGATCCTTTCTATTTTCCAGTAAGTTCTTGTATCCATCCGAAATGAACAGATAGGATATTGTATCCAATATTAATCTGCGAAAGCGATGATTCCTGTTAACCATCCTTCGCCTCGATAAACGCGATTAACCGTTTACCAGTATTGAGAATATGATCATGAAGCAAGGAAGACGCGCGTTCAGGTTCCTGGTCTTTTAATGCTTGAACGATTTGTTTATGACCTTCATTCGATTTCTCCATTTGTCCATGTAAAAATTCCGGCGTTTGCTGAGAATAACCATTCCACAACACTTGAATAAACGTGGAAAGCCGCTTCCATGGGCATCGCTTTAAGAGCAAATGGTGAAAATCAATATTGGTTTGAACGAACGCTTCATGGTCAGCCTGATCCATCCCTTTGATAAGCGAATCCATATCAGCTAAATCTTTCTCCGTGATAAAGGGATATGCCTTTTCAAGCGCCATCTTCTCCAATTCCGAACGCAAAACATAATTTTCATGGATCGCTTCCGTGTCCACTTCGTTAACAAAAGCACCCCGGTAAGGTTCGATCTTGACGAGCCCTTCAATTTCCAATTGCTTTAATGCCTCCCGAATCGGCATTCTGCTGATCCCTAATTGTCTGGCCAATTGTTCCTGAACCAATTTTTTTCCGGGCGGGAAATCCCCGCTTAGAATCGCCTTTCGAATCGCATTACAGGCTTTTGTTTCAATTGAATCTTTATTTTCTAACTGAAAATTTTCCATGATCATTCTCCTTGAGATATAGTATATCGTATCCAATATACTCTTTCAATAGCATGTGAATAATTTTTGAATTTTTATTGACGCTCTACTCATCTTCCTGTTTCTTTTTATCCATATACGCTTGCAAAAAGGGGTACGGAATACCAACGATCGCAAATAATGTTATTATGAGCGGAATCCCTTCTATTTCCATAAGAAACACATAATTCAGGATGATTAATAAAATGGCACCGAAAAACACACCGAATAGCCATTTGAGGTATGCATGTATATAATATCGAATCGTCATGGCGTTTCCTCCGTTCTTCGTCTTCTTCCATCCTACCACCGGGAAAACGGTCATGCCAGACATTTTCTGTCAAGATTCCCTGTTGACATTTTCGTAATTTTCATGCTAAATAAATGTAAACGGTTTCATAATGAGGTGGTGACAAAAGAGCAGCGAGCAGCACCGGTTCATTTTTAACATAAGGAGGCAACGTAATGGCGTTAGGTGTTTTAGCTTTATTGGCATTATTACCGATCCTTGTCGTCTTTTTCCTTATTGCCGTGTTGAATTGGTCCGCGAAAAAAGCGATGCCGGTCGCGCTTATCCTAACCATATTAATGGCATTGATCATCTGGGGGACGGATTTCTCACAGGTGAGCGCAGCTGTCATTAATGGTGTTGTCCTGGCATTGGAAATTTTATTCATCGTTTTTGGAGCAATTTTGCTGCTTAATACATTAAAAGAAAGCGGAGCGCTGCAAGCGATTCGATCCGGATTTACAAGTATCTCGCCGGACAGAAGAATTCAAGCGATCATTATCGCCTGGCTTTTCGGTTGTTTCATCGAAGGATCGGCCGGTTTTGGGACGCCGGCTGCAGTCGCCGCACCTTTGCTTGTCGCGATTGGATTTCCGGCGATGGCAGCTGTTGCAGTAGCGCTCGTTATCCAAAGTTCGCCTGTTTCTTTTGGCGCAGTAGGCACCCCGATCTTGGTCGGTGTCGGTTCAGGCCTGGAAGGTCAGGAAACAGTGATGACAGCGCTGGGAAGCATGCCATTTGACGAATTTATCCATTCCATAGGTGTGCAAGTAGCCCTTACCCACGGGATAGCGGGAATTCTCGTTCCTTTATTAATGGCCGGTCTTTTGACGCGGTTTTTCGGAAAATCAAGATCGTTTTCAGAAGGCTTTAAGGTTTGGAAATTCGCGCTTTTTGCTGCGTTCGCCTTCATTATCCCCTTTTATTTGGTGGCGTTGCTGCTCGGACCGGAATTTCCGGCCATGCTCGGAGGGTTGATCGGATTGTTGATTGTCGTTCCCGCCGCGAGAGCCGGTTGGTTCCAACCGAAGGAATCAGAGTTGTTCGACTTCGAACCTCGGGAGCGCTGGGAACCGGAGTGGATCGGCAAGTTGCAAGACGCAGCTTCTAAAGAAGTGGCTAGTCGGAATATGGGGATGATAAAAGCCTGGTCGCCTTATATTATTGTTGCTTTTCTGTTAATCATTACGAGAGCCGTTGACCCCATTAATGATTTTTTACAACAGCCTGCCTTATCCTTTATATGGGAAGGCATCTTCGGTTCGAACGTAACGGCGGAATTATCTCCGTTGTTCGTTCCGGGAATGTTCTTTGTCATCACATCCATAATCACTTATTTCATCCATGGCATGCATCAACGAAAAGGCGCGTACGCGACAGCCTGGTCGGACACGTTCAAAACGTGGGTGGGCGCGGCCGTCCCCTTGTTGTTCGCGGTACCGATGGCACAAGTGTTTATCAACTCCGCGTCGGACGCTTATCAAAGCATGCCGATCGTTCTGGCGGAAGCAGCCACTAACATGGCCGGTGAAGCATGGCCGTTATTTGCACCCATCGTCGGCGCTTTAGGTGCCTTCCTTGGTGGAAGTAACACGGTAAGCAATGTGATGTTCTCCCTCTTTCAATTTGGCACCGCCCAAAATCTTGGGCTCGATATTGCCGGCTCTAGAGTCATCGTTTCTTTGCAAGCGGTGGGAGGTGCTGCCGGCAACATGATCGCGGTTCATAATGTTGTCGCCGCTTCAGCAACCGTCGGCTTACTCGGAAGAGAAGGGTTATTGATCCGGAAAACATTAATCCCGATGGTCTATTATCTCGCCGTTGCCGGTATGCTCGGCATGGGCTTCATCATCGGCGGCATTAACTTCTGGTTCTTCACAGCCATCTTGTTCGCGATTGTCTACCTCTCTATTTTGGCAAAAAATAAAGGCAAGAACACGCCGATCGATACCGGACGGAAACCTTCGGCATAAGGACAACCGGAAAAAGCGGCAGAGCGCTCTGCCGCTTTTTTTATTTGATGCAAAATATAGCGCAATTTTTGGGGGAAATCTGAAACTATAATTTCCCTACATCCATTAACCGTCTTCATGCATCTGAAAAATAACATCAAATTCATCTGGATTCATGCCAAAGTCTTTGGCAGTTCGCACTTTTGGCGCGTTTACTGAATTGCTGGCTTTATGTCAATGCCCACGGATATTCTGTCATTTCCTAGTGAATATTCACCGCCTGATGCGCTTCACCACTCCCGACAGCATGCTTAACCTCGCCGCAGCGCGCGGGTTTTGGAAATTGTTTATCCGGATTCATTAAGTTATTTGGATTAAACACATCACGCACCGCGAGCTGCCGGTCGATTTCCTCCTCCGTAAAGACGAGGCGCATGTCTTCTTTTTTCTCAATGCCGACGCCATGTTCACCCGTAATGGACCCACCCACGTCTGTGCAAGCCTCTAGCGTTTTCGTTCCCACCTCCAAAGCGAGATCGGTTTCGCCTTCATTTCGGGCATCAAACAGAATGAGCGGATGCAAATTTCCATCGCCGGCATGAAACACATTCGCAATGCGCAAGCCCGACTCCGCACTGATTTCGGCGATTCGGGCCAACACTTCGGATAATCGGCTGCGCGGAATAACGCCATCTTGCACGAGATAAGCAGGGGAAATCGCGCCCATCGCTCCGAACGCCGTTTTCCGGTTCGCCCACCACTTCCCTCGCTCGCGGTCATCTTGAGCTACTCTTATTTCTTTAACGTTGTGGCGCTCACACACCTTTACCATCTCGTCAATTTGATCTTCAATCCCCGCGGCAATGCCGTCCACTTCCATGATCAGCACGGCTTTTAAGCCTTCCGGATGTCCGACAGGATTCGTCGCCCTTTCCACGCCTTGAATTGCAATTTCGTCCATCATTTCAATCGCCGCGGGGACGATACCGGCAGCGATAATGTCCGAGACCGCGTAGCTCGCGTCTTCGGCGGAATCAAAATAAGCCAGTGCCGTTTCTTTTGATTCCGGCTGTTTTAAAATGCGCACGGTAATCGAAGTGACAATGCCAAGCGTCCCTTCCGAGCCTGTAAGAATCCCGAGCAGATCATAACCGGGCGCATCGGGCACGCCCCCGAGTTCAACGATTTCTCCGTCATGCATCACCACTTCCAAGCCAAGCACATGGTTCGTCGTCACCCCGTATTTCAGGCAATGGGCGCCGCCGGCATTTTCCGCGACGTTGCCGCCGATCGTACAATTCGCCTGGCTTGACGGGTCCGGCGCGTAGTAAAAGCCTTTGTGTGTAATGGAATTGGTAAGCGCGAGATTAATATAGCCCGGTTGCACAACCGCTTCCCGATTATCGTAATCGACGTGGAGCAACGCTTTCATTCGCACGAGGCTAATAATCACTTCGCCTCCGAAAGGAGTGGCGCCACCGCTTAAACCCGTGCCTGCTCCGCGGGGGATAAACGGAATCTCATGGGCATAGAGCCACTTCACGACATCGGACACCTCTTCGGTCGTCGCCGGAAAAACAACTGCAAGCGGCATCCCGCGAAAAACCGTTAAACCGTCACACTCATACGTAATCAAATCCGCATCCCGATGCAAAACTGCGTCTTCCCCGAGCAAACGCGTCATTTCCTCCACCAATGCCCTTTTCTGTTCAGTCATCGCTTTCAGCCTCCTCCCGTTCATACGCCCAATCCAAGAGCTGCATCGTGTGGACGATTCGCTCGTCACGTCCGTGCTTCTCGACACCCATCGCCATTTGCAACATGCAGCCGGGGTTCCCCATCGATATCATTTCCACGTCATCCGGCACATCTTCCATCTTTCGATCAAGGAGACGCCCGGCCATATCCGGGTGCGTGATGTTGTAGATACCCGCGCTCCCGCAACAACGATCCGCGTTCGGCAACGGCGCAAGCGCCACGCCCGGGATCGCTTCAACAATTTCCCTCGGCTCATCCCATACGCCCTGACCGTGCGCGAGATGGCATGCATCATGATACGTCACACGCTTGTTCAACGCCGCTTTCGGCGGCTCATACCCGTAATCATATAAATATTTCGACACATCAAGCACTTTTTCCGAAAACTGTTCCGCTTTTTCCCTGTATTCGTCGTCGTTTTGCAAAAGCTCCGGATACTCTCGCAACGCACAGCCGCATCCTGCCGCATTAACGACGACATGCTCCGCACCTGACTCCAAAAACGTATCAATGTTCTGGCGCGCGAGCCGCTTCCCCATCTCCCGATCGCCAGCATGTACGTGCAGTGCGCCGCAACAATTTTGCTTCTTCGGAATCTCCACGTTGTGTCCATTTTTTGTCAGCACCCGCACGGTCGCTTCATTCACATCGCTGTACATCACATCCATAATGCAGCCGGTAAACATCGATGCCGTGCCCTTCTCTTCTCCCTTCGCCGGAATCTTCTCCGGATGCGTTTTCAACACCGGCCGCCCTACGTCCGGCATAATCCCTTCCATCGCGCCGAGATGATCGGGCAACACCTTCTTCGCCCCACTTTTACGAACCACCGTCTGCATGCCACTTTTTTGATAGATTTTCGTCAGCATGCCGAGCGCATGCAACCGTTTAGTATGCGGAAATACCCCGCGCAGGAAGAAACGACTCACGAAACCTTGCCACCCTGTGAGCGGCATCGCCTGCCGCACCTGCCCACGTGCCTCCTCGATGAGCGCGCCCACCTGCACACCCGCCGGACACGCCGTCTCGCACGCGCGACAATCCAGACACGTGAACATCGGATCTTCAAACGCTTCATCAATGCTAATTTTCCCTTCCGCTACCGCCACAATCGAATGAATTCGCCCCCGCGGCGACTGATGCTCATGCCCAAGCTCCAAGTACGTCGGACACGCCTCCAAGCACATCCCGCAATGCACGCAAGCGGAAAATTTATCTTCATCAGGCGGATCCTCCCACAAATAATTCCCCTTCGGCGGTTCATTCTTCGTCACGACCAAATCAGCCAACTTCGGTGCCGTCGACATCTCAAATCCCCCCTACAAATCGTTTTGGATTCAAAACCCCATTCGGGTCAAGCTGCTCTTTAATACCTGTCAGAATGGAAAAATAACCCGGTGTCGCACCCCAAACACCGACAGTCGTGCGCATATCAAGGGGCGCGTGCGTCAAGATCGCGTAGCCCTTTGATTGTTCACTATAAGCCCGCAAGTCTTCAACAAAGGACTGGACGGCATCGCCACTGGCATATACACGACTAATCCCGTGGCCGGCACCACCGTGGGCATACACGTGTACATCCCGCCCTTCCTGCAATCGTTTACAATGATGGATATGATCGAGTACTTGCATGTTTTTGCTGCCGACTTTCACATGAACAGCATCAGTAAAGGTAAGTTGGGCGAATGTTCGCCAAAATTCTTCGGCATCGTTATCACGAAAAACGGTGAGCTCCGCTCGGTCCGGCATATTCGCTTGGATCCATTTTTCCTGAACGTCTATCGCTTTTTTCACGTCTTCAAACGTGATGACCAAACTGTAGCCGTTTGTTTGAAACATGCGCTCAGTGAGATTTGGGTCCATATATTCCAAGGTAATCGGTTCCAGATGCGTATCCAATAATTCCGACACGAAAGGTTTGACGACGCGTGTCGCGTCTTCGTCCGGAAACGTAAGCACACACACGCTGCTGTGCGGTGAATAAGGGCGCAATTTCAAGGTGACTTCTGTGATGACTCCAAGCGTCCCCATCGAACCGACGAGCAACTTGTTCATATCGTAACCGGCGACGTTTTTGACGACTTTTCCGCCTGATCTCAAGATCTCGCCGTTCGGATCGGCCACGCGCAAACCGATGACATGGTCCCGCGCAGAGCCATAAGCCATTCGTTTCGGACCACTGTCGTTAGCGGCCACCACCCCACCGATCGTAGCCAGCGTCGGATACGATGGATCGAGCGGCACCATCTGCTGCTCCGCGCGCGCGGTTTCGTTGATTGTTTCCATCGTCGTACCTGCCTGAACCGTCATCGTCATGTCTCCCGGAGAATACTCGATCACTTGATTCAGATTTTCCATGGATAATAGAACATCGGCCGTGCCACCTTCCCCGCCAAAGCCTTGTTTCGTTCCTCCGCCCACAGGGATCACCGTTTCATATCTGTCATTGGCGCGCTTTAAAATGGCTGCAACTTCCTCGGGTGTGGACGGGCTAACACGCTGTCGTCCCTCATTCCCCAGCGTTTGCTGTTTCATAATCCTCCCCCTTCAGAGCTTGTTGTAGCAGCTCTTCGACATAGATTAAGTGCGTCTGCATGGATGCTTTCGCCGCTTCCGAATCTTGCTGTTTAATCGCTTCATAGATACCCGCATGTTGCTCTTCGATTTTTTTTGCCACATCAGAATCTGCCGCGATCATGCGGTGGCAATCCATCAATGCTTTTTTCATATTTGCTGAAATCGCTTCCATTAAATGCTCAAACATATCATTGCCTGTTGCTTTTGCAAGCGTGATGTGGAAAAGATAATCCGCTTCCCATCCTTCTTCTGTTCCAATAGCCTTTTCCAAGGTAGCGAGGTGTTTCTCATCACGGTGCAGTGCCGCTTCTTCCGCGATGCCGATTTCCATCCACTTTCGCACCGTGTATACATCACGAATCGCCGCTTCATCGCTTAACGCGAAGGTGCCGAACGTCTGCCAGTTACTCGATTCAGACACAAACGTCCCTTCTCCCTGGACGACATTCACCATCCCCTTGCCTTTTAAAACCGTGATCGCATCCCGCACCGCCGATCGCCCGACCTGGAATTGTTCGCAAAGTTCCCGGACCGATTGCAGCTTCTCCCCCGTCGGAAGACTGCCGTCCACAATGGATTGTTCCAATTGCTCCGCCACTTGCTCGGAAATCTTCTTTGTTGTTATTTTTTGAATGTTCATCCTGCCCGCCTCTCAGTTGTCAGATATGTGATATCTTATGGGTTGTTTTTTTATTATAGCCCAGATTATTCAGAAAAGAAAGAGGGTATAGCAATAAATGTATATAAATAATGGAAAGGAAGCGATCACCTTGTTAGAAAGCTTATACGAACGTCCTTATTTTTCAAGACTGAATGAATTCTCCGACTTGGCCCCGGAGATGTTTAAGGAATTTATGACATTCAATGAAGGCGTCATGAAGCACGGCTCGCTTTCGTTGAAATTGAAAGAACTCGCTGCCGTGGCTGTTGCCCACGTCACAGGCTGCCCGTATTGCATCGAACTCCATGTCAGCCAGCTAAAAGAAGCCGGCGGAAGCAAAGAAGAAATGAGCGAAGCGATTTTGATCGGAACGGCGCTAAAAGCAGGTTCCTCGGTGGCGCACGGGGTCAACGCCTTAAATGCGTACGACGACGTGAACGATGACACACTTTATAAACGCAGTTACTTCGATCGGCTCGGTGAATTGTCCAAGTTGCAACCGGACATGTTTAAAGCCTTTGCCAATTTCGATCAACAAGCCATGAAACCAAGCACCATGAGCAAAAAAGACGCCGAACTCATCGCCGTCGCAGTCGCCCACACGACCGGTTGCCCTTACTGCATTGACTTACACACGAAAAATGCCAAAGAAAAAGGCGCCGAAAAAGAAGAAATCGCCGAAATCATCTTCGTCGCCACTGCCTTGAAAGCAGGATCCGTCCTCGCCCACGGGGTAAACGGATTGAACGCGTATGATCGGTAGGTGAGAAAGACGCCCGGGCTCAGTCCCGGGAGGTTCTCGATATATGGGTAGACCATCCTGATAAAATGTCCCAACAAGTGAAAATGACAGAATATCTGTGCAAAATAACAGAATAGGACGTAAAAGTGACAGAATAAGTCGCGAAAACACTATATTACCTCTTGCCGAAACCAACTGTCGTATCCCTTGTCCCTCTCGGCGTAGCCCGACCTCCGTTTGAGGGATTACTTCGCTTCTCTTGTCCCTCTTGGCGCAGCTCGACCTCCGTTTAGGGGATTACTTCGCTTCTCTTGTTCCTCTCGGCGTAGCTCGACCCCCGCCTTGAGGGATTACTTCGCTTCTCTTGTTCCTCTCGGCGTAGCTCAACCTCCGTTTGAGGGATTACTTGTGACCAAAAATGTCTCCACCAAACGAAGGGAGCGCTACTTCCCAAATGGAGGGAATAGATATTTTCGTGTCTCCGACTCATCGAAACGAGATTTCCCCCATAACCCCCTTTTCTTGCCCGCGCGCTGCATCATTATTATACTGGAGTAAGTGTCTGCACCAGGAAAGAAGGAATACGCATGCCCTACATTATCTATTTTATTTTGTGTGGATTGGGCGGACTTTTGTTTTCATTTACGAATCTATCGATTGCATGGATGATCGGCGCTTTGGTTGTCGGCAGCTTAGTAGCGATTTTCCAACCCGGCTTTCTCGACCTAAAACGCGCGGTCAACAAGGTACCCAAAAGTTGGCTTTGGCTCGGCCAAGGTATCCTCGGAATCCAACTCGGCCTCTATATTAATATGACGCTCATCGAAACACTCAGCAACTATTGGATCATCATTCTTTCCGTACTCGTGCTTTCTATTATTTTTGCGTTCATCACCGGTTTTTTTCTCTTTTATTTTACAAAAACGGATCTTTTATCAAGTTTTATCGCCACGGCCCCCGGCGGGGTTGCCGCGATGCCCGCTTACGCGCAAGAAGTTGATGCAAATGTGGCGGCTGTCAGTGTGACGCAAGTGCTCCGCGTCGTGCTCGTGATCAGTACCGTCCCGGTTTTATTATCTTTCAATGGCGGAAACGGGGGCGCTTCCGAAAATATCCAAAGCATCACGTATGAGGCCACCGTTTTGCCATTGTCTTTCGGCCAATTTGGATGGACGTTTCTATTGCTGGCACTGGCCCTTCTATTTGCCTTCACATCAAAAAAACTGAAAATCCCTGCCCCTTGGTTGCTCGGCGCAATGGTAACCGCGGCGGCCTTCAACCTCATTTCGGCGCAAGCATTGCCTGCAGCCACGCTTTGGTGGCCGGACTGGGCATTGCCCGTTGCCCAATTATTCTTAGGGGCAAGCATCGGGGCCAAGATGCAGAAGGATTTATTTCGAGACTCAAAAGCCGTGATCATTGTCGGCATCATCAGTTCCCTGGCGTTAATCGCAGCGCTCGCTGCTTTGTCCATCCTGGTCGCCTCACAAACACAACTGGATATGATCACATCGATCCTCGCGTTTTCACCCGGAGGCGTCGCCGAAATGGCCGCCACCGCAGTGGAATTAGACGCCGATTCAACCTTCGTCGTCGCTGTGCAAGTCATTCGGATCATGGCAGTGCTGCTCGTCCTGCCCCCAATGTTTCAACTGTTGCGCAAGTATGTGTTGAAGGAAGGAAAAGAAAACCATGTGAAAAGCTCATGACTAGCGGGCATAAGTCTTTCACGTGGTTCGTTTAGGAAAAGGCTACGGTTCGGCGTTTACTCGAACCGTAGCCTTTTTCGTTACATGGAAAAGATACGCATATCGCAAACAAAAAAATTGTCACCGCATTTCGTCATGCTTGGCTTCTCCGCATCACGCGCTTCTTCACTTTCCAAATTCAGCCTATGCAAGCAACATTTGTCCGTTTTCAATGATTCTTTTACCCAGACTAAAACAATGAAATAAAGACAACATAATGGTGAATTTTTAGGAATACCTTTGCATGTTCTGGACTCATTTTTATTTCGCCTAAATGTACATCACCATTAGGTGAATTGTCATTAAAATTGAAAGTAAAAACATAAGGACTTAAACGACCCACCTGCTAAAGCAGGTGGATTTGGACATAAATTGTCCGCGACTGAAAGTCGCATTTCAGACTGAAGTCTGCTGAAAGACCTTAAGCTCAAGCATACTGATTTTGACTGGAACTCAATCATCAATCCTGAATATATCGTTCCTCTTCTCGCTCGTCTGGTTTTCGATATAATTTCTAATGATTTCTTCCGTCACATTCCCTACTGTTGCACAAAAATATCCTCTCGCCCATAAGTGCTGGCCCCAATATCTTTTCTTCAGGGCGGGGAATTCGTCTTGGATTAACCTTGATGATCTCCCTTTGAGATATTGCAATATCTTACTCGGTGCTATGCTCGGCGGACATGACAATAATAAGTGAATATGGTCTTTCCCTACACTTCCTTGTAGTATCGTAATTCCTCTCGCTTCACATCCTTGTCTGATTAGTTCCCTTACTCGGTGGGCAATGTCGCCACGTAACACATGATATCTATACTTTGTAACCCATATAATGTGGTATTTGATGTCATAGACCGCGTGGCCACTTCTTTTGTATTCATCCATACTCTCACCTCGGTTTAAGTATGGACATTCAAAGGCAAGGCTAAAAGCTTATACCGTCTAAAGACGGTGGAGTTAGACCACGCTTCTATAACTTAAAGAAACATCCACTTAATTTATCGCTGTTTTCTTGCATAATCCCCTGTTATATTTCGACAAAAGATCCTAAAGTCCTGCAAAAAATAAAAATCCCTATACATTAAAGAATAGATGGAAATCGATACCTCGAATTATATTCAATTATTTTCACAGATACATTATAATACCACTATACATTCCTGCGATAATGGTGGTGAAAAACATGCACGCGCTGCCTAGATGGATTTGGTTGATTATTGTCGTTTTTGTCTTCATTGTGCTTATGCTTGCACTGCTTTATTTTTTTCAACATCGGTTGATTTTTCACCCTACTTCCCTATCGGAAGATGAAGCTGATCTGATTAGATCGCAGCACCCCGAAGCGGATGAGATCACGATTCCTGTGACAGATGAAGTGAGCGTGCACGGCTGGTTGATCTCCAATGCAGAGGAAGAACCGGCGCCATTACTGATTTATTTTGGCGGGAATGCTCAGGAAGTATCGGGATTGATTCCCGAGACCGCGAAACTTGAGGGCTGGTCGGTGTTATTGATGAATTACCGCGGCTATGGATTAAGCGAAGGCGCCCCTGATGAAGAAGCGTTGTTGGGAGATGCGTTGATGGTCTATGACGAAATGGCCGCTCGCGAGGATATTGATGAGGGTAATGTCGTCACGATGGGCAGAAGTATCGGGTCTGCGGTGGCAACCCATCTCAGTGCGGAAAGAGATGTGCAGGGGACGATTCTCATTTCCCCGTTCGATGAATTTCTGAACGTCGCAAAATCCCAATTCCCTGTTCTCCCGGTGGAATTGCTGTTGAGATATCCTTTCGATTCCACGAAAATCGCCCCGCAAATGGAGCAACCGTTGTTGGCGCTAATCGCTGAGAAAGATGAAATCATTGACCCGGCATATTCGAAATCCCTCGTGGAAAAATGGGGCGGACCCAAGGAAAGCTATGTAATTGAGGGTGAAGGGCATAATACAGTTCATTTGAGCGAGATGTATCAGGCATATATTCAAAATTTTTTACAAGAAATGAAGCAAGAACAATGACTCACCTATGCTATAATGAATGCATCACGAAGAAAAGGTGAATAATCATGGATAAGCAAGTGTCCTATTGGATCGATGAAAGTCTGGAAACCATTGATGCTGCCAAAGTATTATTGGATAAGAATAAATACTTGGAAGCGGCGTATTTTTGTCATCTTTCTTGTGAAAAAATGTTGAAAGCGGCGGTTGTTCAACATACGTCTCAAGTGCCACCGAAAATTCATGCGTTAAACAGGCTTGCGAAGCATGCGTCAGTTGATCAAACTATGAATAAATCACAACAACACTTCTTAGATCACCTAGATGTTTTTCAATTAGAAGCGCGTTACCCACAAGATCGACATAAACTGTACCAAACAACTCCACCAAGTGAATTCGTACGCATACATATATGAGGAAACGGAGGAGATGCTCGCATGGCTACAACAACAGATACAATCTTCCGGGAAATAAAACAATACACTCAATATGTAAGCGGGAAAGTGAATATCGAGCAAGTCATTTTATTCGGCTCATACGCGCACGGAACCGCCACAGCAGACAGCGATGTTGACATCGCAATCGTCTCCCCTGATTTCGGGAAAGCACCGCTAATGGAAAAGATGGATTTATATGGATGGCGGTCCGATTCTGATGTTCAAGTTATAATGCAACCCTTCCCATTCGGAACGGACGAATTCAAACAAACGGACGATTTTTTTATTAATGAAATTAAGAAAACCGGGGTGGATGTTACGTATTTACTCGAGCAATAGCAAGTATGTGGTTCCTCATGGAACCTCTTTTTTGGCTATATTTCGCCCTGTAGACAATATTCACGATTTTGCCTATGCTTGTTGTCTTCTAACGCCCTGGTTGAAAACAACACCGCTGGTTTCTCTTATCTTTGTCTTCTTCTATCTGCTTGTGCTCTTTACCCTCCCCATATCCCCTTTTCCTGCTCCCGCGCCTCGTCCTGAATCTCATAAAATTCCTCTTCATACCTCACATCAGGCTCATACACGACAACCTCAGCTAACCCTTCTTCCAACAACATTTCCTGAAACATCCGATCTTCATCCACATAAACATAAAACAACAACCGATCGTATTGATCCCGCTCCGACACGTCTTGCTCCAGATAAACCGTTTCCCCAAGCAACACATCCGTCGCGAACTCGGTCGCTTCATCCCCATATGACTCCGGCTCACATTCCGGGGGATCATGTTGATGACAAATCTCAGGGGCGTCCACCATAATCGGACGTACCCGTTCATCGCCCATTCCCTGAATGTTGACATCAAACGTATCGCCATCCACGATGTTCACGACCGTCCCTTGCAACGGTTCATCGTCAGACGGACTCTGGCATCCAACGAGAATCAGCATAGAAAAAATAACAATCACAAAACGAAACATAAATGCTCTTTCCCTTCCAAAGTTGTACACCAAATTTAACAACAGTCATCTGTTTCAGCCATTCTCAAGCGTTCGAAACCGGTGCAATGACTGAAATTTGAACGCTTAACAGTTTGATGCGTTATAATTACCGGTGTATTCTCTTTAATTACATCGCATAATGGCTTTTCACGATATAATTACCAGCGCACGCTCTTAAATTACATCGCATAATGGCTTTTCACGATATGATAACCGGTGCATTCTCTTTAATTACATCGCATAATGGTTTTCACGATATAATAACCAGCGCATTCTCTTAAATCACATCGCATGACGGCCTTTTACGATATAATTACCGGTTGGTTCGCCGAAATTTAAACGCGAATCCGTCTCATAGGGCTATCGTTCGATGCTTTATCGTAGTTGCGGCGCTCCCTCCTCTTAAAACGCCGTGACACTATGGTTCTTTTTCCCATCATAGCATGATAGAATGGGAGGAATTCCAAAGAAATAGAGGCCATCCATGAAACGAGACAACAAACTCATCATCTACATCCTTATGTTAATCATCACACTCCTCTGGGGCTATGCGTGGGTACTCATGAAAGACGCGCTTACATACATGGGACCATTCACGTTTTCGGCATTTCGCTTCGGCACCGGCGCCGCCACGCTACTCCTCGTCGTATGGATCATGAACATCGGCTTGCCGCCAAGACGTTATTGGAAACATTTAATCGTCATCGGGCTTCTGCAAACATCGGCCGTTTTCCTGCTCGTCATGTACGCCCTGGAATTCGTCGACGCCGGCCAATCCTCCGTCCTATTGTACTCCATGCCGATGTGGAGCAGCTTGCTAGCCGTTCAATTCCTTGGCGAAAAAATAAACCCGGCGAAGCTGACAGGCTTAATTGTCGGGATCATCGGGCTATTTACCATCGTCGGGTGGGACATGTGGGTCGGGCAACCGCTCGAGGTGATCTTCGGCCAACTTCTGATCATTATTGCCGCCATCGCTTGGGCAATATCAAACATTTACTATCGACGTAACGTGTCCGGGCTATCCCAATTGCAAGTATCTGCCATGCAAATGTTCTTCGGCACCATCGGCATAACGCTTGCAGCCCTAATCGCGGAATGGGGCGAACCGATTGTGTTTAATGCAACGAGCATTTATCATGTTTTATTCACCGGTGTGCTCGCCTCGGCGTTAGCTTTTACCGTCTGGTTTTTTATCATCAGCAAAATTGATATGGTCACGGCGACGATCTCCACATTACTCGTCCCGATCTTCGGATTGACATTCAGCAGCCTTTTGCTCGGCGAACAACTAACCGTTGGCATATTGACCGGATCCGCGCTGATTATTGCAGGGATTGTGATCGCGACGGTTGCGAAGGAACGATAACGGCAGCCTTCGTTATGGACCCGTGTTCGGACAGGTTACCAGCGTTTCCTTGCTATAATGTCCGAAGTTACCCCCAGTTCGGACAATCTCCTCGCTTCGTCGCAAAAATTTGTCCGAACCTCACCCATGTTCGGACAGTTTCCGCCCATTTCGCCGTAAAAGTGTCCAAACCACCCTTACAGACATGCTGGTGCCATCATATTAAAAGGCACCCCTTCTCGGGTGCCTATAACGGTCACCTCCCCTAAACCAATGCCTCCAATTTCTGCAGCAACGCCTGATCATTTTGCCACAACTCAGCGTAACGTTGCGCGTAATCGATGGCTTCGTTCTCATCTCCGAGTCCGTAAAATGGGGGGATCGTTTCCGGAATTTTTCTTTTTCCGAGTAAGTAAACCGGAACGTGTAGATTTTGATCGATTGCCTCTTGTAACCACTTCTCCGTTTTTTTCGTCCATCCATTCAGCTTGTATTCGGCATAAGCGCGACTGTAGACCATATTGGCTGTCGGCTCGTCATATTCTTCCACCAGTTCTTTCGCTTCTCCATAGTCGCCCGCCTTCATTAGCGCGCCAATTAAGAGGTAACGAATGCCTTGATTGTCCATCTCGTTTAAGTCAAGCAGTTCCCGGTAGTGTTCCTTCGCGAGATCCAAAGCGCCCAATTGCTCACACGTTTCGGCGTAGCCCTGTTTGGCTCGCATATACGGCCGTGTCTCCGTTAGCCCCCAGAATAGCCCCCGGTTATTTTCAAAAAAATCCGGGCCGAACTCCGCTTCCCCCTTGATCATGCCTTCAAAATACAAATCATTTTGTTCTTCCAACGTGTCTGCCCCTTCTGCCAAAAGCACGTATTGATCGACCTGATCTCCGGTAGCCTCGCTTGTACCGAATGGCAGATCAGCCGGAAGAAGTTCGTTTATAAACTGTTCAATCTCTTCTTCAGATGAAAATTCTTGGCTTTCGAGTGCTTGTTTTAATTCACCAAACATTTGCTCCGCTAGCTCCGAAGCCCCTTCCGTATCAGGGTCAAACGGCGAGAAATCGTCCAGCATGTCATCAAAGAAATCATACATCAAATAGTTCATTTCTTGGTATCGTTGCGATAAAGTGCTCGGGGATGTCCCGTATTTCTCCGCGATCTCTTTTTGCGTCGCGCCATCCCCGTCCATCATATTTACAAGATATTCAAGCGCGGCGGCAAATACTGCTTCTTTTTTTATAACGGGGTTTTCATCTTCACAAAATTCCTGCCATACTTCGATCGCTAAATTGAGGTCTTCATCGTCCCAAATCGGTCTGTTCGTTTCATATAAAAGTTCAATAACTGCCTGATGTTTTTTTGAAGCCCAATCATACGTATCGATTAATTTACGCGGATCCGCTTCCTCGTTAAACAGGTCGTGCAAAACGAAAGGATATTCGTTTTTCATCGCTTTTGAGAAACGAGCAAGGTCCAAATCACTGCGGTATTGCTCATATACGCTTTGCAGCAACTCCAATGGAAACTCATCATAAGTAAAAAGAAAGTGGTTAACGTTATTCGTAAAGGGTACGAAGATCCCGATCACGCCATTGCCGATTTCAGGTAACTCGTCTTCTTTATCGCAGAACACATCGCGTTCACCGGTTTCCAATGAAACCACTTTAAAATGATCGTCATCAATATGATCAATGACTTCATACATGCCGGGCACCGTTACCCATCCATCAATCCTTTCTTTTGTCTCGGGACGCAACGCCCCGCTTTGCTCGTCCATAAACGTTTGAAAAATCGTCTCTCCATCAATCAGCGGAGCATTGCAAATTGCCCAGGCCACAAACAACAGATAATATTCTTCTTCATAATCAGAATCTATGTCCCAGTTATTTTCATGAACATAAGCTTTATACAACGAGTAGATGGGATCGGTATAGTGAAGCGAGAAGTCTTCCAGATCCTCGCTTAGCTGCTCCAATTCTTGTGCCCCCATCTTCGTTCTGATATCTACGACTTTATTAGCCAAACAACAATGTTTATATTTTTTCCCACTTCCACATGGGCACGGCTCGTTACGTCCGATTTTCGCCATCCAATCACTCCCAAACGCTCTTTCTCACAGTCTACCATAAGGCTGGAGATCATGCTAAAATGAAAAAAAAGATATATTCATAAGTTTGAAAACAACAGGAGGTCACACAATGACAGTGCAAGAAGGAACCCTTCTTTGGGAACCGTCACAGGCATTTATCAACCAATCCAATCTCAACGCTTACATGCAATGGCTCAAAAACGAAAAAGGATTGACGTTTAACACCTATCAAGACCTTTGGGACTGGTCCGTTACCAACGTTGAAGATTTCTGGGAAACGTTATGGGTTTATTTTGACATTCAAGCCAATCCTTCCTATCAACGCGTGTTAGAGGCCGACGGCGTTCCATTCGCAAAATGGTTCGAAGGCGCCAAGCTTAATTATGCGGAACATGCCTTTCGCCGCGCCCGACCGGGGGAAACCGCGATTATTTCCAAGTCCGAAATCCGTCCGACCGAAAAAATGACTTGGGAAACGCTTTATGAACAAGTGGCTTCTTTTGCCGCCGGATTAAAAGCGGAAGGCATCAAGCCCGGGGACCGGGTCGTTGCTTATTTGCCGAATATTCCTGAAGCAACAATTGCCTTTTTGGCGTGCGCGAGCATCGGAGCCGTTTGGTCGAGCGCTTCCCCGGATTTTGGCAGCCGAACGGTCGTTGATCGCTTTCAACAGATCGAGCCAAAATTGCTCATTGCCGTCGATGGTTATCGTTATAACGGCAAGGATCATGATCGAATTAGTGCGGTACGTGAAATTCAAACAGCGATCCCATCGCTTGAAAAAACGGTCCTTCTCCCCTACTTGTCGGCTGTCCCTAACACCGCTGGCCTAACGAACGTTGAGCGCTGGTCAGATTTTATCGAAGTCAATCGCTCCACTTCTCTCGATTACACGTATGTTTCTTTTGATCATCCGCTTTGGATTCTTTATTCTTCCGGAACGACCGGGCTTCCGAAGGCGATTGTTCAAGGACAAGGGGGCATCTTGCTTGAACATCTGAAAAAACTGGCCTTCCACACCGACTTAAAACCGGAAGACAACTTCTTTTGGTTTACGACGACCGGATGGATGATGTGGAATGTTCTTGTAAGCGGTTTACTCACCGGCTCCACGATTGTCCTGTATGACGGCAGCCCGACGTACCCGAGGATAGACACGCTTTGGCAATTCGCCGAGGAAACAGAAGTGACTGTTTTCGGCACGAGCGCGAGCTACTTGATGGCGAATAAAAATAATGATGTAACACCCGGGGACACTTATCGATTGGAGCACTTGAAAAGCGTCGCCTCTACCGGTTCGCCGCTCCCGCCGGAAGGATCGGAATGGGTCTATGAAAATGTGAAAAAAGATTTGTGGCTCGCCTCCGTCAGCGGCGGGACAGACCTTTGTTCCGCATTCGTCAGCGGCTCTCCGCTTCTGCCGGTGCACGCGGGCGAGATCCAATGCCGCGCACTCGGGGCTGACGTGCAAGCGTATACGGAAGACGCTCAACCGGTGTTCGATCAAGTCGGAGAGCTCGTACTCGCCAAGCCCATGCCATCGATGCCGATTTATTTTTGGGGCGACAAAAACAATGAACGTTACTATGACAGCTATTTCGCAGATTTCCCCGGCGTATGGCGGCACGGGGACTGGATTAAAATTACATCCAAAGGGAGCTGCCAGATTTACGGACGTTCCGACTCCACGATTAACCGCGGGGGCATTCGCATGGGAACGAGTGAAATTTATAGTGCTGTCGAAGATGTGGAAGCGGTTGAAGACAGTCTCGTCGTTGATATCAATGACCCGAACGGAAAAGACTATATGCCGCTATTCGTCGTACTGAAAGCAGGCGAGGAACTGACCGAAGCATTGGAAAAAGAAATCAAGCAAAACATCCGCGAGCACTGCTCTCCCAGGCACGTGCCCAATGACATTTTCAGGATCAACGAAGTGCCGACAACTTTAAACGGCAAAAAGATGGAAGTTCCCATCAAAAAAATTCTTATGGGCACGCCAATTGAAAAAGCGGTAAATGAAGGATCGATGAAAAATCCGGAGACGTTGGATTATTTTGTTGAATTCGCCGAAAAGGGATAGGGATGCCGGGGCAGGTGCGGCTACCTCCAGTTGATCTGTTCAATGCACCTCTAATGTTCAGAATCCGACCAGGTCAGGTGCGTTGGAACGTTCAATGCACCTCAAATTGCCTGGAAATCCCCAGATCAGGTGCAACGCTTCATGACACCTCTTGCTTCAATATTTTTCCTTTGGTTGGTGTCATGAAGCTTGCATGACACCAATTATTATCATTTTTTCTTTTTAGAGGTGCCATGGGCCGTTCATGGCACCTTTCATTTCTATTTCCTACCTGTTAATGGTGTCATAACGCTCCTAAAAGACCACTTTCTCCGCACCACTACATAAACCCCAATACCTACCAAAGCACCGATGCTATCAAGGACCACATCGCTCACTTCACCGCTGCGCCCCGGAATAAACAGCTGGTGCACTTCATCCGTGATCGCGTAACAAACACAGAGCAACCACGCCCACAAGGTTATTTGCCGCGTACTCCTTTCGGTTGTTGAAACCCGAAACGCATGGACCGCAAAAATCCCGAGCACGACATACACAGCCACATGCGCCGCCTTGCGAATCAACGTATGAAAGCTTTCAAAATCGATCGTCACAAACGGAATTAGACGTTGGCTCCAACTATACGCAACTTCCGTCACTCCACCGCTGAGCGAACTCGACGCTTCGCCCGACTGATGCGAAAAATAAAAAATAAGCCCCATCCATCCAATCACAAGGAGCCATGCCACGATCTTCTGTTTTGATAGATTCTTCATTTTATGCACATCCGCAATAAACACCCATAATCGTTTGTATATCCGATTATATCAATAATCCTTTTCACTTTACTATTTTTTTGCGAAAGAAATTTAATTCACTTTAAAAAAATAGCGTTTATATCATTTTTTCTTTAAAAATGTAGCATGCTGGTATAAAATGAAAAGTAACGTCAAAAATGAGGAAGTGGGGGCTATGCAAAAATATAGAATGAGCCGAGGGATTAATCAGGCTATTATAAATGGCATTCTCCAAGGTTACAAGAACTATATTGAGGAAAGAAAAGCTAAGAGAGAAGAGATGCATATCAGCACTGCTTATTCATGGGTCAAAGGAAATCATATTGATCATCAAACAGCTGAAGAATGCAAAGAATTTGGCATTGGCTTTAAAAAGGCGAAAGCCGGATACGCATGGGGCTATCTTCAATTCGACATTGATACAGGCCCAAGTATGTTCATCATAAAAAATGGAAAATATTTTGATGAAGAAAATTTTACTCGCAGAAAAGGAATGCCTCGCGAAAACACAGATCCGGAAAGGGAAACTTATCTTAAAAGGCTTTCCCATATTAATAACAATGTAGCGTTCCCTGAAGAGCCTTCCCTATTTACAACAGCTCAAAAGAAAGAGTACCTAACACTTTTTGATGATGAGCAACTGGAAGAACCCCAAGCCCGCGAGCTTGAAGAAAAGTTTAACCATTTTTATATCATTACTTACGAAATCGATGAAGCTTTTGCTATTTCTAAAATTCGAATGCTGATGCCGAACCCCCAAGACAATCAGGCGTACGAGATTGAAGATCTTTCAGAATACATTGCCACAAGTACAGTTATTTTTGAAGAGGACGATTATGAAATATTGATCGAAGACGGATTTGACGCTCCTCAGTCACCGGCTGCTGCCGATTATGGCATCGTACATCAAGAAGAGCTGTTTAAAGATGATGAAGAGGAGGGCTAAGAAAATGTTTGTTGGTCCCAATTTAACCAACATTCGTATTCTCCATGGTTTTACCAGAAAACAATTGGCAGAAGAGCTGACAGTCACTGAACAAGCCGTTTGGCAATATGAAAATGGGTTTGTATCCCCTAAAATGGAAATTGTTAATAAACTAAAAGCCATTTTTCAAGTTAAAAGCCAATACTTTTATAAAGAAGATCAACTAAGCAAACATAAAAAAACAACGGTTAACCACAATCACATTGCTTACCGATCTTCTGTAATGAATAGTATACAAAAAACACAATTTGAAGCAACGCATATCGAAAATTTAATTGCCCTTTTGGATCTGATGGATGGGAAGTTGCAATTCCCGGAGAACAGATTAAGAAAACTGCGAAATAAAGTTATTGCAAAGATGGATCATCCGGGAGACAGATTGGCATCCATTCGCAGGGTGGCAGAATATGCAAGAGATTTTCTGGGAATGAGAGAAAATAGCAACAATGACCTATTGTTTCAAATTGAGAAAAACGGTGCTTTTGTTTTTGAAAAATCCATCGGAGAAAAGATAGACGCTTACAGTGTATGGGCTAATGACGACACTCCCTATATAATGCTAGGCAATTTAAAAAAATCAGCAGCCAGAAGAAATTTTGACTTGGCACATGAGTTAGGCCACTTACTTTTGCATTATAAAGTTGAGTTCGCTTTGCAAGACAAAAAAAACCTTCGGGAGTATGAACATGAAGCCAATGTATTTGCCGGATCTTTTTTACTGCCCAAGAACCAATTTATAGATGACATTCAACCTATATTAAAAATTTCCCACCCGGACTCATACATTGAATTAAAAAGGAAATGGATGGTGTCCATCCAGGCAATGGCATTCCGGGCACACTTTTTACAATGGATGTCTTATCAGCAATACCGATACTTTAATATTATGCTTAACAGGCTAAAATACAAAGAAATTGAACCGCTCGACAAAGAGCTGCCGGTCCCGCACCCCGGGAAAGTAAAAAGTATACTTCAATTATTGTTTGAACAAAAATATTTAACATTAGATGAAATAATAGATGACATGGAAATTGATATAGGGTTTTTGGCCAACTTAACGGGGATTGAAAAAGACTTTTTTAAGGAATACCAATTTCAACATGCGAGGGCTTTTTCCATACAGGACTTGGATGTTAAATGATGGCTTCCCAATGGAAGAATGAATACGGTTTTGCCGATTAATTCGAGTTTGTAATTGTTATTATAAAGCGACACCCCACCCTTGTTGGTGTGATGCCGCTTTATTTTTTATCTTGCTAATTCAGGTTTCTTTCCTTTAACAGGATTTGTTTTTTCTATGGCGTAGCCGATATTCAATATCGTCGCTTCATCAAAGGCATTGCCCATAATCTGCATGCCGATCGGCATCTCTTGTTTGAAACCGCAGGGAACGGTGAGAGATGGAAGACCGGTCAGATTCCCCGGGCCTGTAAATCGTATAATATTGTTGACTAAATCCACTTGTTCCCCGTTTAAATCGACGTAGTCTTCACCTATGTCAGGTGCAATGATAGGAAGTGTCGGGGAAACGAGGGCGTCGACTTTTTCAAACGCTTTTTGAAAGTCTTGCTGAATTTGTCGCCGTAGTTGTTGCGCTTGAAGATAGTCAACAGCCGATGGCAATTCACCTAACTCAAATAAGAGACGGATGTCATCCCCAAAGTCATCGGGTCGTTCAATTAAATTTTCATGGTGGATAGCTGCTGCTTCAGTTAAAATTGTGATCAATTCAGTATATTCTGCATATCGGAGCGATGGGATCGCTACTGTCTCTACGTTTGCCCCTTGTTCTTCAAGTGATTGGATTGCTTGTCGAACGGATGCTTCAACAGTCGAATCAACATTGTTGAAAAAATAATCTTCGTTAACGCCAATTGTTACGTCTTTTATATCCGCTGTTAGTTGCTGTGTATATGAATGTACGGGCACATTCATCGATGTCGGGTCATTGGCGTCATATCCGGCGATAACTTCCAAGAAAGCAGCCGCGTCTGTCACCGATTTGGTCATGGGACCAATATGATCAAGGGACCATGATAATGGAAAACATCCATATTTACTCACTCGTCCATGTGTCGGTTTTAATCCCACGATCCCACAGACCGAAGAGGGAATGCGGATGGAACCGGCAGTATCTGTTCCTAAAGTAGCAACACTCATATCAGCGGCAACGGCTGCACCGGAGCCCCCACTCGAACCTCCGGGTATTTTTCGTGTATTCCAAGGGTTACGACATGCCCCGAAGTGTGGATTATTATTAGTAATCCCCCACGCATATTCATGCATGTTCAATTTACCGGTAAAAACAATGCCTGCATCTTTCATCTTCTTAATAATGGTGGCATCATAATCGGAAACAAAATCCCTATGGATTTTTGATGCCATTGTAGTCACCTCGCCCTTAAAATATAAGTTATCCTTCACTGCAATCGGGATACCATGGTATATCCCTTTATAATTCCCGGCGGCAATGTCACGATCGGCCTGTTCAGCAGCCTGTTCTGCCTTTTCTTTCGTAAATGAAATATAAGCGTTTATATCTTCATTATGTTTTTCTGCATGATCAAGTACAGCCTTGGTTAATTCTTTGGATGATACGTCCTTGTTTTTAATTAAGGGCGATAACTCTTCCACCGATTTTGATACGAGCTCATAACTCATAATGATCGCCTCCCGGAATGTTTCTTAACGCAATATCATAATCTTCCAAAGACGCAGTTTTTGATTCTTTTCCTAATGATTGGATCGCCTCCCACCTTGCATGCAAGATCAGTAAATGTTCATCGGGCACCTCTATACCCTTGCCTTCCAACACTTCTTTGATCGATGGATTCATAAAAGTTTTGCTCCTTTCCAGTAGATTGTCCATTCCTCAAGGGTGTACCCATTTAGCTTAAAAATCAAACTTAAATTTCCGAATATTTCATCCATGAACAAAACCTCGTCTCGACCTTTTGATCGAAACGGGGTTAATTGTTCTTGGTTATGGCACTAAAACCGTCCGGCCATTAATTTTACCTTCATCCAGCATTTTCAATACTTCGTTCGCTTTGCTCATTGGATAAGTGGTTGAATGGAGTCGAACTTTTCCTTTCGCATGCATTTGCATGAGTTCATATAATTGATTATAGTTTCCAACGAGACTCCCTATAATGCTGAATTCGTTGTTAATGACGTCGAGGGACGGAACATGTAGAACCCCTCCATATCCGACAACGAAATAGGAGCCGCCTTTTTTTAGCATCTTCATGCTATTGGCATGGGTATCATCTTCTCCTACCAAATCGATAATCAAGTCAATTCCGTTACCATTATTTGATAGATTCAATACCTCTTCAATCATGCCATCCTTTGCGACAACGCCGTGATCAGCCCCGTATTCAAGCGCCATATTTAAACGTTCTTCATTTGTGTCGAGCGCAATAATATCCGAGTTTCCAAATTCTCGCATGAGTTGGACGGCTATGTGCCCAAGACCGCCCATACCCATGAGGAGTGTTTTTGTCCCCGGTTTTGCAAGAGGGGCTGCCCGTTGCACGGCTCGATAAGCAGTGATACCAGCATCTGCCAGTGGTGCAACTTCCTCCGGCTTCACATCGTTTTCCAGTTTTATAAGTGCCCGTTCGGAAGTCTTTAAATATTCCGCGTAGCCACCGTCGGTCGTCAATCCCGGGAATACAAGGTTTTCGCAATGCATATCTTCGCCAGCCCGGCAACTTAAGCATTTTCCGCAACTGGCCACAGGATGAACAATGACGGGGTCCCCTACATCAAACATTGTCACGCCTGAACCCTTTTGGTGAACCCATCCGGCATTTTCATGCCCAATCGTAAAAGGCAGAGGCGTTTCTAATGCCCTGTCCCAAACCCCTTCGATAAGATGAAGATCCGTACGGCAAACGCCTGCTCCACCAATTTTAATGATCACATCGGTCGGATCCTTAATTTCCGGATCGGGAATTTCCTCATATTTCAATGGCTTGTCAAATTCCTTCAAGCGCCATGCTTTCATCTCTTAATCTCTCCCTTAATATGCAAAATTTGTATATCTTGTTTGCAATAACCCCTGGCAGTAATGGCCGTTAAAATCCATGGTTAATCGTGAACGCCGTGCATGCAATAAATGTTGGTCAAATTCCTCTTTCTCTATCGACTTTCCCGTGTGGTCAGTGATAAGGAAACTGTTCTCCTCTTGTGATAATTTGAAGTCTTTACGGATATCCAAGTAGTTCAAATACAGATATTCCAATTTGCGATCATCTATAGATTTTAGGGAATCTAGCGTTATAGCTAAAATTAAATCTTTTGAATGCCCCTTTTTTAATAAATACTGTAGCAAGCGCTCTTGACGGGCATAAAATGCTTTTCTTTTAAAAATTGACCGCAACTCATCTAACCCGCTTCCATCCGTTTTATCGGGAAACATTTCTTCAAACGAATATCCTTCCGTCACACCTTTGCTCACTTTTTCTGATTCAGAATGATCGTGCAATGTTACTTGTACATGTTTTGGCCATTTCAGTCCCAGGATTTCATCACGAATATCTTCTCCCATGATATAGGCAAAATTAGGTGAGCACCAGTAAGTGGGGAGCCTAAATATGACATGAACTACATTCTCGTTAATTTCCACATCCTCAATAAAATCAAGCTCCAGTAATGATTGGTCAAGTTCTGGGTCCATAACTAACTCAAGACAGTCATATACTTGTTTCGTTTTAAACAATGGACCTCCCCCTAACCTCATCTGTAGGACTACTTTTAAGAATTTCTTTTTGCTTTGGTATATCAATATTATACAGGCGAGCTATATTCTCTCCAAGAATCTTTCTCTTCACGTTTATATCGAGCACTGCCCCCGTTTCTTCCCTAATATCCTCTGGCAACTCAAAATCAATAAATTTTTCAATAAGCCAACCTGGCTCCCAAATTGGGTAATCACTGCTGAATATGATTTTATCCTCATCAAGCCAGAACAACAATTCACTTATAATTTGTGCGAAGTATCGGGGACGGGCATATACAAATGGCATTGCAACAGCCAATCCACCATAAACATTCTTTTCTTGCGTTGCTATCCAACAAAAATCCTCTAAACGAGGTAGTCCAACATGCTCTACGATAATATTTAGATTTTGGAATGTACTAGCTACATCATCAACATCACTCACGTCGAATGCATCTTTGTTTAATGGGGTAATGGTGGGTCCTTTATGAATGTGAATATTTCTTATACCCAGTTCCTCACATTTTTCTAAATACTTTTTCGTCCAATAATCTGTTAGTTTATACCCCTTTGAATCCCCTCGCCACTCAGCTGTATATAGTTTAATTCCTTGTAATTGGAACCTCTCGGCTTCTTCTTCTAAATATTTCAAACCTTCTTCTTTATTTCTGGGATCAAAACTACTGTTACAAATAAAACGTCCAGGGTAACGCTGTGACAACTCCATATCATTTTCTACTGAACCAAATGGTTCGCGATAAAAATCAGTTAATGGAACCGGTTGAAAAATTGCCATATCAGCATAGCCACGGTTAAAAACATCGTCTATCAACCTGTTATGATCCGGTTTTAAAAATTCGTTGTAATCCCACACATACTCTGGTGGAGATAGATTCCGTTGGTAATCATAAAAACAATCGATAAACTGCTTACCATAATCATTCCGTTGGTTTTTCCGACTAGCATTCCAATTGTGAATATGCGCATCAATGATAAACAATTCATGCCCTGATTTTGTACGAAACATGATAAATTTCCTCCCCTAATAAGAAATATTTATACTTTTTCAGGTGTCTTGTTAACCTGCTTAATAAATGCTTTCATAATTGCTGGTAAATCCGGCCAAGCATGCCCTGATACAAGATTACCGTCGACATAATCCATTTCATTTATATACTCTGCTCCCATACTTTCCACTTCTGGTTTGCAAGCCTGATATGCTGTCATTTTACGGCCTTTCACAACATCAGCAATAGGAGTAAAAACAAGACTACCATGACACATTACTGCAATTGGCTTTTCGGTCTCGAAAAAATGCCTGACAATGTTTTGAAGTTCCTCATCCATACGAATGTGTTCGGGTGCTCTACCGCCGGGGATGATTAAAGCATCAAAGTCACTCACTACAATGTCCGAAAAGGCAAGAGTTGCGTCTATGCCATAACCTTTCTTTTCAGTATAGGTGTCCCAATCCTCAAAATCATGAATAACTGTCTGGAGCTTTTTAACTGAGTTGGCTGCAATGAAAGGCTCAAAACCTTCCTCTAAGCATCTAAAGTAAGGATAGTAAACTTCTAGGGATTCAACTGCGTCACCCGTCACAATAAGAACTTTTTTGGACATGAAGAACTCCTCCTTTGAATATAAGCGCTTACAATTCGTTTTGCTATGCGCTCTTCTTTATTTTATTGCAACATTTATGCCAATATCGAAATCCCTTTAAAATAGGAATTCGATAGATTTCTAGTATAGTTATTCAAAAATAAATGTCTCATTTTGCTTCATATTGTCTCACTTTGATACATCTATAATTCGAATTTCGTTTTCCAACGATACACTGTAGATCTACTCACACCCAATTGATTTGCCATTTTTGAAACATGACCATTATTTTGGTCGTATGCTTTGAGAAAAATATCTCTTTTTATATCTTCAACCTGTTCTTTATCTTCAAATGAATGGTTTTGTAAATCTTCATCAATAATATCAAGGACTTCATTATGGTCTATGACTGTAGAATCACTCATGATAAGACAGCGAGAAATAATATTTTCAAGTTCTCTGACATTACCCGGCCAGTCGTAGTCTTTTAATAAGGCCATAGCGCCAGGTGTAAAACTTTGTGAGGAGTCATTCCACTGTCCTTGAATGATCCAAGTTACTAATTCTTCGATATCCTCTGGTCTTTCGCGCAATGGAGGGATAGGGATTCTTAATATATTTAAGCGATAGTACAAGTCTTGACGAAATTCACCGTTTTCCATTGCAGATTTTAAATCTTTATTTGTAGCTGAAATGATACGAATATCTACGGGAATGGCATGATTACCGCCTAAACGAGTAACCATTTGTTCCTGAAGCACCCGTAAAAGGTTGATTTGCATATCCGGTGTCATTTCACCTATTTCATCAAGGAAGATAGTTCCTCCGTTTGCGACCTCAAATTTTCCTGGTTTCCCGTCTTTCCATCCACCTGTAAACGTCCCTCCTTCGTATCCGAAAAGTTCACTCTCTAATAGGGTACGCGGTAATGCAGCACAATTAACAACAATAAAGGGTTCATTATGACGATGACTTAGATTATGAATACTATGAGCTACGATCTCTTTTCCACTACCTGTTTCACCCAATAAAAGTACAGTAGCATCTGAGTGGGCTACTTTATCAATTTTGTTACGTAATTGTCCCATGACATCACTTATACCCTTAAGAGATTGTATTGATCTATAAGCTTTATCCCCTTCTACGCTACGTGCCAGACGATGAATTTGATTGACCTCACGGAAAGTTATTACAATTGTCGTGTAATTCGCTATATTTGAAACTGGTTTCACTTGTAATAAGCATGATTTTCCTGCAGGGGTAGCAATTGCTTGTTCATTTTGGAGAGTGGAAAACGTGCGAATAGCTTCTATAAGTTTTGAATTATCAAATATATCATTTAGCTTTTTTCCAGACAATGATTTCATTGTAGTTCCAATTATTGTAGCTGCTCTTTGATTTGTATTCACAATTTTAGCTGATTGGTTCACAACCAACACACCATCTTCAATCACATCAAGTAACGTGCTCAAAGTATGATTTATCTCATTACTCTCTGAAATCTTATGATTTAGGGCATATTGCCGTTCAATAGCTTTTGCTGCTGAAACTACCATCCCAAGTGTATGTTCATGAACAAGTTCAACCGGACCGGAGATGTTTAGAATTCCTCGCAGGATACCTTCCTCATCTTTGATAGGAGCTGCGGAACAAGTCATGCCATTCAACCGCTCCCAATAATGTTCTTTGCCTATTACTTGATTTGGTTGTTCTTCATGTACAACAAGCCCAATAGCGCTTGTCCCGGTAACATCTTCACTCCAAATACGACCAGATTGCAGCTTATATTTTTGAATGAAAAATTCAGTGGAAGGATCATTGAATACTTTAATCACAACACCTTCTTCAGTGGTTAAGAGAGTGAGGAATCCAGTATCGTAAACTATATCGTGTAAATCCTGAATAATTGGAGCAGCAACACTTAGTAGGCCTTCATGTGATTTTTTTAGTTTATCAAATTGCGGAGCGGTCATTCGTTTTTCCATTTCTTCTTGAAAACGATCTAAACCGGCTTTTTCACACCTATTCCATGAACGTTCAATAGTTTCCCTCATAATATTTACCCCCCTCGACTGAATGACCAGATCTTTTTTCCAATTATTGTGGGTCCATTATAACACACTCATTATTAGTCGTTGCCATCGGAAAAAAACAATCACTACAACCTCCCTCCATTTAATGATACAATGAAGTCGACATTGTCTCTTCTTACATAAAAACACCTTAACACCATAAAGGAGTGTCACGCATGCAACAACAGCAATTCGAACAAATGAAAAACGGAGATGGATTTATCGCGGCATTGGACCAGAGTGGCGGCAGCACGCCGAAGGCACTGGCCCTATATGGCATTTCGGAAGATGAATATAGCAACAAAGACGAGATGTTTGACTTGGTGCACGAGATGCGAAAACGAATCATCACCTCCCCTGCTTTTGATTCCGAGCATATCCTCGGCGCTATTCTGTTTGAGCAAACAATGGACCGCAAAATCGAAGGCCTGTACACAGGCGATTACTTGGCTGAAAAAAAAGGCGTTGTTCCTTTTCTGAAAGTGGATAAAGGCCTTGCCGAGGAGTCTAATGGCGTGCAAATGATGAAGCCGATCCACGACTTGGACGAAACATTGAAACGGGCGAATGAACGGAATATATTCGGAACCAAAATGCGCTCCGTGATCAAGGAAGCCAATCCGGAAGGCATTAAGGCTGTCGTTGACCAACAATTCGAGATTGGCAAACAGATTATTGAAGCGAGCCTCGTACCAATTATCGAACCGGAAGTCGATATTAACAGCCCGGAAAAAGAAAAATGCGAGGACATATTGAAGGCGGAGATTCGCGGCCATCTCGATCAACTCAGCCAAAACGATCTCGTGATGTTAAAACTGACGATCCCAACGGTTGCAAACACGTATAAAGAACTGATTGACCATCCGAATGTCGTGCGCGTTGTCGCCCTATCCGGCGGCTATCCGACAGACGAGGCAAATGAAAAACTGACAGAAAACGAGGGCCTCATCGCCAGTTTTTCCCGAGCGCTCACCCAAGATTTGAATGTTAACCAAACCGATGACGCATTTAATGACACGCTACAACAAGCGGTAGACTCCATTTATCGAGCTTCGATTACGTAATATCGCGCACATTCCCGGGGCCAAGTGTCCCCCGGGTTCTTTTTATAAAGTGAGTATCAAGAAATGATATGAAATACGCGAGAATCGGCATATGTAGATGGATGAATATGATGGCCCCCGAAGCATGGGTTCCTTCTTTATTTTGCGCCCCTTTTAAAATCCAGATACAATGGGCGCAGTTATGTAAAATAAGGAGTGAACCTTTTGATTCGGCAATTACACGTTGAAGATTTACCGCAATATAAAAAAATGAACACGGGGATCGAAGATGATTACATACTGGCAATATTTGATCATTTAGTAACCGGAAACCATCGGCTTTATGGGTTATTTATAGATGGCGAACTTGTAAGTACAGGCGGCTATACAATTTTTGCAAACCGCTACGCCATGCTTGGAAGGCTTCGGAGTGACCAATCCGTGCAGGGACAAAGCTTTTCCACAAAGCTAATGACCTATGTGATCGAGCAGGCTTGGGGGCACCCGGAAATCCAGTGGGTCGGCGCGAATACCCAAGAACATAATACACCTGCGCAACGTGTGCTTGAAAAGCTCGGTTTAACGCCACAAACCACATTATTTAATGCCACAACCGACAATATAACGTCACTGGAATCGGGCAGCGAACCTTGGCAGCCCATCCATGATTTAAAAAAGAAACGGGAGTGGTTAGAAAATACATATATTCAATCGGCTACCATTTTTCCTTTCGAATGCTACTATCCTTTTCCCGCGTCGCCAGCGTTATTTTCAGATGACCATTTACAAAGCTGGTCTTTTTATGAAAATAAAAGCCAAACTCGCTTCTTCATCGCAAAAACCGACCAGAAAAAATATCATTACTTGCACATCGTTTATCCATGGAACGATCTATGGTCCCAAAGCGGCTTATGGGAGACTGTTTCTGATGCTTATCACACATTGAAAAAACAAACGGGGGAAGACACCTACATATGGATCGATCTCACCAAAGAAGAAGTTAACCTTCTCCCGGACGATCATCCATTTGCGCTCCCCTCCCCTTGGATTCTGTACGGGATGGACCGGCGTGGCAACGTTTAACCTAGTGCAGAGGCCTTTGCAGGTGTGGCCTTTTATTTCAACTATGCTGCACTGGTCCACAGCCGTGGTTGATTATCGTTTGGCTGGATTTTTGTGCAAGAAAGCATTTTTGAAACGTTGCACTAGTGCAGCTTGTCGAAAATAAGCGGTCACACCGACGATCGGAAGACAGGATTAGAGCTTCAAACTGGGTCAGTGATCGATTGGATTAAACCGCCACAGCCCGAGTTAAGGTATCAAAGGCTATCGTCAATGACCGAATGGTTTCTTGCGAAGCAGGCTCCCCGGTGAAACGGTTCATGGCGACCGAACACGAGAACCAATCGCTCGTTCGGTCGCCATGAGGCAGCCATGCCGACCGAATATCTTTGATACAAGCCTTTTCGGTCACCATGAAGCGGCTATGACGCCCGAACGCTTTCGATTCAGGCCATTACGGTCGTCATAAAACGGTTATGGCGACCGAGCACGAGAACCGACCGCTTTTTCGGTCGCCATGATGCGGTAAATTGTCCGGTAGGGAGCCAGAAGCGTTGCCGACCGAACTTCTGCCAACTGTCTCCATGATTAGGTAATTAAGCCACCTTGCACTAGTCCGTGCTATGTTCCTAGATTTTATCAGCCAAACATGTCACTATATCAGCCATTCCTTTAATCGGGGAAAACAATTTTTAGCAGAAACAGCCCGCTTTATGTTTAATTGTTTATTAGCTTGATCACCCGCTTGTATCACCTTGCTGAAAAATTGACAATCAAAAAGAAGAACGAGCGATGCTCGTCCTCTACTTTTAAAAATGAAACCGACGTACGATTTCGTTTTTCATTGTTTTATTCGCAAATAATCCCATGCCGATGAATGTTAACAGGGCATATAGTGCGGTTACTGCACTTGGCCACAAGACGTAGGATAAAGCACTTAAAAACAAAAGGACAGGGATAAAACCGAGAAAGATCATCGTCATCATGTAGCCGAGGTACTCTCTCCATTTCATCGGTTTGCGCAGTATGATGATCGTAACCATCAATGTCGCCAAAATCACGAGGAAGGGAATCACATAATGGATGGACCAACGTGTACTTCCGCCTGCAACGTCGATCACGACGAGCATCGCCGACAGCGCGAGCACTTGAAAGATTATTTTTGATCCGACATGTGCTTTTGAAAGAATGGTGTGATTGATGAATAACAGGGCATATAAAACAGGACCTACGATGTAAAACACCCAAAGTTGGTCCGGTGTGGTGAGCAAATTAATGAGCAGACTTGAACTAATGATAAAAATCGCAATAAACAAGAACACTCTCTGTTTTAAGTTTCGGTACTTGGCATCCGATTGATAGGGCGGATACATATTCAATGAAGCGATTCGATCCGTTAGTTGGCGTTTACACAGCGGGCAATTCCGGTGGGCGGTCCACACGCCGCAATTTGAGCATCGATGCATATGGAATCACCCTCCATCATTGGCATACACTTCAATATCAATGCCTGATGCTTTTGTGAGTTCTCGGAAGAAGGAACGAATAACGTCGGCTTCTTCAATCGATCGTGCGAACGAAATGACAAATTGATCATTAATGGAACAAATGCCGCCGTTCACCGGACTTTTTTTCGTTGGGTACATGACCATTTCCATCCGTTCAATATGAGGCATCATCTGTTCCGGCAATTGAACGTTGCCTAAATTTGTAAGCGTCATCGTTTTCGTCCGTTCCCCATAGTTTTTATATCCATAGCGGATGGCGTAGTATTTTATAAAATTCGGCACAAAACGAGCTGCCAGCATCGTCTGTAATTTAACATGATGATTTAACCCATGTTGTAACGTTTCTTTCTCTGCTTTTTTTTGTAACTGCTTCGAGACTTCTTCTATGATGTCTTCAAGCGTTGTCTGTTCCTCAACCTGCATCCCTACATTCACGACAGCGAAAAAGTTCCGGAGTGATTTTGACGTAAACATTTTCCGTAAATTAACAGGAATCGCAATTTTAATTTCTTCTTTTCGTGAACGATAGAGCAATTTTTCATGATAAATCGCGGCTATCAATACTGAAGTAATGTAAGCGGTCATCGTTATGCCATGGGCTTTCGCAGCCGTTCTGATATCGCTTGATTTCATGACGCCATGAACGACCATCGTCTCATCGGTCGGTGTCCCTTTAACTTGAAACGCGTGCCCTTCGCGAGGATTCTTAACCGCATGATCGGATTTATAATTATAATAGCTGTCATCTAATTCATAAGTGCTCGGTTGATCCTCAATATCAAGAATCGAACCGTCATTTTCAAGCCGGGCATGTTGCTCGAGCAAATAATGATAGACGAGCGCTTTGAGAAACTCAAGGCCCCCGGTGCCATCAGTGACCGAATGAAAGAACTCAACCGCGATTCGTTTTTCATAATAGATCACACGGAATAAGAAACCATTCGTTTCAATCGGATCAATCGGCGCACACGGAAAATGATGTTCTTTTTGCACGAATAGCTTCTTGTCATTTTCTACGAGAAAATCCCAGAAAACGCCCTTCCCAAGCTTAACCGCAAACATCGGCAACCGCTTCATCACATCATCCAGCGCGCTTTGAAGCTTGTCTGCTTCAACCGGTGCTGTCATGATCATCGCAATTCGAAACACAGAAGAGTTCGCAGATTCGGATACCGCGTGAAAAATCTTTCCAGCATTGTCGATCTTGTACCATTGGTCCATGCGACAAACTCCTCTGACATGTTTATTGCTATCATAACATTTCCTGTCGGTGAAATGGGACATTGCCACAGTAAAAAATAAACAAAGCCATCGCGAGACCATTTGACATTTAACTGAAAGAAGGTTCAACAATGATTTGCATTGATTCTTAATAACGCTGTTGGATTTATCAGCCAGAAAACGCCGCTAGATCAGCCATTCCGTTAAAAACAACCAAAAAATTAAAACGGAGCGATCCACCGCACTACAAATTTTTGACAAAAAACAGCCCAAAACCCTAGGTATATAAGGTTTTGGGCTGTTCTCACTATAGTTGCAAATGCCAAACATCATGTCTTTTCCCCATCGCTATCTAACACCCTGCATAATGGTTGAACACACCAAATGGGCGAGGGTATATATCTAGCCGGGGATCATAACACGTAACCAATTCATCATCGGTTTCTTCAATCATTTCTTGACTCCATGGTGGTGTGGTCTCACCGGGATCGCTCGTTCCTTTGGGCATGCGGATACCGTATAACCGACGTGTTTCGCTGTCTACGATATCTGTCAATTGCATGCCGAGACTTAAACTTTCAAGAAGGCGTTGATGAACATTTTGTGAGATTAACGTTCTAGCTTCTTCATTTTGATGGTTCTGAAGCAACCAGAAATATTTTCCTTCCAACTCTGCTCTCTCCACAACTTCTCCTTGCTCGAAACACTCCATAGCCCCTGTGATGTAATTTAAAAATTGCACCGGATGTTCACTCGTAAAGTACAGCAATCGTTTAAATTCTCTTACGGCATACCTCGTCGCTTCCTGAGGAGCATAATCAGCATTTAAATAAGTTGAATCAGCGTATTTGGTCAAATACCGATGCTGGACAAATTCAGGAGGCACAGCATAAGGGTCTGTTTCTATCGGTATCGGTACATAAGGAGTGGTAACGGCTCCTGTGACGGCGAGCCACAATGTTTGCAATCGATCAGGCACGTGAGACCGGATGTGAGCCACTTGACCGTAACCGGCACGATCGTTTGACCAACGCGGGTCACGCACAAGAGCAAGCATGTCTTCGAGACTAACTGGCGTTAAGCCCATTACCTCTGCTTCTCTTTCCGGAGGAACACGCACAGAAACAAAATGATTTTCTTGCATACTCACCCCTTCCCCCTCGAAAGGTTCTCCATACACATCCTGCAAGTTTAAATAATCAGGATGATCTGTTTCAGGATTCCACCATCCTTGCTCTCTCGCAAACGAAACGATATTATCCGACCCCATATAGTTGTCATTATTTTCAAAATCAACAGGGAAATTATGAATATAACCGGGATACGACACACGCACTTCATCCGGCCCTAATCGCTCTGCTGCCCACAGTCCTTGGCCGCCCGCATACTCGATCACCACCCAGCCTTCCTGTTTATCCGCAAAGAGATGGGAGTTCCCTCCATAGGTGGAATATCCATAAGTGTTAATAAGTCCTCCAATAATCTCAACAGCTTCTCGGGCAGTTCTGGCACGTTCCATGGCGATACGGGCAAGATCACTGTAATTCGGTCCTTGCTGTGGTTCCGACGTCATTTCCACTAATTCAGGACGGGAATTAGACCAAATATCACGCCCGCCTACCCCATACTCGTTTAATCCTCCATTCGTTAAGGGAGGAGGAAACCCTTCGAATTCCGAATACGATGAACTAATAAATTTGTTTGTATAGGATGCTTGCGGAATGTCGGTCAGTCTGCCGGGAATGTTGGCTTCCTCCGTTACGCCGACCTGCGTTGTCGCCCCTTCCGGATGATGCTGACCCGGAACAATATCGATCCAATGACTGGAAGGTTCATGACCAAACCCGCCAAGTAATGTAGAACCGTCTTTTGTTAATTGATTTCCTACATAGAAACCAATGCTCATAAAAAACACCCCTCTGACAGCCATATCAATTTACGTTATGCCCATCAGCCGTTCATTATGTTTCCAAACTCAAAGAATAAAAGCCTGAAAAAGATAGCGGACAAATTACCCCGCTGGTTGGTTAATTAGGTCATGTCTTTTGTGTATAACATGTGACATTTTCAGCAATAAAATTCGACATTAGTTCCACTATTGCGTATAATACATACTTGTATATATTTTTCCGTTTCTTAATGAAAAATATTGGCAACTCGAAACGAGAGGAAATGATTAACATGCAAGTAAACATGTATATTAACGGGGAGTGGCAAATGCCGGAGAAGGATCGCCTTTCATCCCTCATCAACCCGGCAAACGGCACATCTATCGGTACGACTGCAATGGCAACGGCAAGGGATGCTGAAAACGCCATCGGCGCAGCCAACAACGCATACGATGAATGGTCGGCATTGCCCCCGGCGGAACGAGCGGCTTATTTATATCAAATCGCCGATCAAATCGAAAAACGAAAAGAAGAAATATCGAAATGGGAAACGAGAAATAATGGAAAGCCGCTTCGCGAAACCTTCGCAGATGTTGAAACCGCATGCGAATGTTTTCGCTATTATGCAGGGCTCATTTCTTCCACCGACGGCTATACATTCACGAGCGGAACGGAAATACAGGGACTCGTTACTTATGAACCCATCGGTGTATGTGGATTAATCATCCCCTGGAACCACCCTATTCTCATTACCGCTTGGAAAACGGCGCCGGCTTTAGCTGCAGGCAATACAATTGTCCTTAAACCTTCGGAATATACGCCGATCAGCGCGTACATACTGTATGAAATCTTCGATCAAGTTGGTTTGCCAAAAGGTGTTGCGAACCTCGTTCCCGGCGGTGGGGATGAAGTGGGTGCCACAATTACGAACAGTACAGCGATTGATAAGATATCCTTTACAGGCGGGACGGAGACCGGTAAAAGAATCATGGCTGCTGCGGCCAACAATATTACGAATGTCACCCTGGAATTGGGCGGAAAATCTCCGGTCATCGTTTTCGGGGATGCGGAGATCGAACATGCTGTTGACCATGCGTTATATGCCATTTATTTCGGCAGCGGGCAAGTATGCTCGGCAGGTTCAAGAATTCTGGTAGAAGAAAGTGCCTATGAGAAATTTGTCGATCATTTTGTCGCACGAGCGAAACAAATCCGCGTTGGCCCCGGAGAAAACGAGCAGACAGAGATGGGTCCGCTGTACACGGAAGCCCATATGAACAACGTGCTCGCAGATATTAAACGCGGAGAGGAAGAAGGGGCTACGTTGCAATGTGGCGGATACCGGATGCACGGCGAAGATTTAGTTCATGGTTTTTTTGTTGCCCCTACCGTCTTTACTGATGTAAATGAAGACATGTCGATTGTGCAAGAAGAAATTTTCGGTCCCGTCGTTGTCATCCAGACATTCACGCACGAAAGTGAAGCGATCACCCTTGCAAATAAGACAAAATATGGGCTGGCAGCAGCTGTGTTCACCGGCGACAGTGCAACGGGAATGCGAGTCATCCGCGGAGTGAAAGCCGGTTTAACAGGGATTAACACTTACGGCATGGGGGATGTAAAAGCACCTTGGGGCGGTCCTAAAATGAGCGGGATTGGCCGAAGCCTAGGACCGGACGGTTTAAAGGAATTTCAAGAGGCAAAACAAATTAACGTAGCTCTTCACAACGAAAAACTCGGATGGTTTGCAAATTAAGGAGAGACTTCTTAATGAATTTTGAATTCATGTTTCCAACAAAGGTCGTCATGGAAAAGGGAATTCGGAAGCGGATTTCACAGTACATTGCAGACTTACAGATAGAAAAACCCCTGATTATCAGTGATCATGGCATTAGCGAAGCCGGTATGCTCCATGATGTAATCGAAGATCTCTGGAAAAATCATATTCGGACGTCTATCTATCTAGACGTAAAGCCTAATCCAAAGGATAACGATTGCCATCACTGTGCTCACGAGATCGATGGCAAAGGCATTGACGGCATTATAGCGCTTGGAGGCGGGAGTGTCATCGATACTGCAAAAACAGTCAGCATTCTCGCAACGAATGGGGGAACGATCAAAGATTATGAAGGCGTAAATGTTGCTGAAAAAGCCCCTTTGCCGCTCGTCTGTATCCCTACAACCGCAGGAACCGGAAGCGAGGTCACCTCTTGGGCAGTTGTTACGGACACAAAGCAGCAATATAAAATGGCCATTGGAGATGAAAGAATGATCCCGAAGCTCGCTCTCCTTGATGCTGAGCTATTAGATTCGTTACCTCCTGCGATTGCCGCAAGCACAGGTTTGGATGCCCTCACCCATGCCATTGAGGCTTATACATGCAAAGCAGCCAATCCCATATCTGACGCTTTAGCCTTATATGCGATTACGTTAATAAGTGACCACTTGTCCGATTCTATCGTTCTAGAAAACATTGAACACAAAGAACAAATGCTAGTGGCAAGTCTCGTAGCAGGGGCAGCATTTGGCAACGCGGATACCGCCGCTGTCCACTGTCTATCTGAAGCCATAGGCGGGCGTTATGATACTCCCCATGGAGAAGCAAACGCCATGTTTCTGCCATTCGTCTTTGACTATAACAAAACCGCAGACATTAAAAGACATGCAGATGTTGCGCGGGCGATGGGAGTTTGCATTCATAAATCAGATGAAGAGGCTGCCAACAGATGTGTAGCCAAGCTGTTTCAATGGAATGATGCGTTGAACATCCCTCGTTTCCACGAAGTTCCACAAGTCAACGAAGCAAACTTTGCTGATTTGGCGACGCGTGCCTCCCAAAACTATTCGAATGAGGATAACATACGAAGCATGGAGCCGGAAGATTACCTCTTCATCTTGCAAACAGCATTTTATGATCACCGCTAATGGAGGTGTTTAGTATGAAAAATAAACAAGAGTTGTATAAAGCAATCGCAGAAAAAACGGAACAAATGGATGATCCGGATTTTATATCCGGTCCATCATTAAATAAAAAGGATGCCATTGCCATTGCGGTCATCGCCTTGATAAGTGTGATCAGTTTAGTATGGGGCATTTTAATATAGGGGGAATTATCGTTGTATGAGTAAACAAGCGAAAAAAAGAGCAATCGATAGTGAAGTCTATTACGGGACAGTGCCGTTAGGGAAAGAAGATAAAATATACGGATTCTGGGATATCTTTTTAATTACAGGCGGATGGGCAATTGCCACATGGGCGTATGTCCAAGGTGGACAAATTGCAACCATGATTGGTTTAGAAGAAGCGGTGACGAACACGTTCTTTGGCATGACGCTGGCAGGACTGTTTCTTTGTCTCTGTGTCCTGATTACAACGCGATATGGCATTGACATTTGGATGTATCAAAAGGCATTGTTTGGCTACTTTGGCCTCGTCATCTTTGCGGTCATTATTCTTGCAAGCCAACTAGGCTATGATGTGATCAACGCCGAAGTGTATGCCAGTTCGATGATGAAAGTGTTCGCCGAATTTGGGATTACGATTCCTGAATACTTAACGCCATATATCGCTACGACTTGTGTCATATTCGGTGCATGGATTGCCCTTCGCGGCCCTATCGCAGTACGAACAGCTACGCGCATTATGGTTCCTTGTCTTATGGCGCTCGGTGTGTTTATTATCATCACCGTGTTTCGTAACTTTTCACTTCAAGAATTGTTGAATGTTGAGCCTTTATACGAAGCTGAATATGGCAGTGGCCTCGCGAATTACATGGTCGTATTAGAATGGAACATTGCTTTTATATTTGCTTGGTTTGCCTCCATCGGTGTATTATCCAGGCTTGTCAAAACAGAGCGCTCCGCATACTGGGGGCACGTTGGCGGTTTCTCCATTGTGATGGCCACCTTTACGGTCATTGGTGTATTAACAGCGCTGGCTATGCTGCTTGCTACCGGTGTAGAGAGCGTTGATCCAACGGATTGGCTGCTTGAACTTGGCGGTCCCGTGTTAGGTTTGTTGGCGATCCTATTTGTTGCCGTTGCCAACGTAACGACAGTGGCTGTATCGCTGTATGGGATATCGATCAGTACGAAAGTATTAAAACCCGAGTTAAGTTTCAGCAAAGTTGTCATCTTTTGGTCAGCATGGGTTGTAATCCTGCTATTCTGGGGCGGCATCTGGGAGTATTATAGCGTTTTTCTCGCACTCGTCGGTGCTACATCAGGATCAGTGGTTGCTTTAATCGTTGTCGACTTTTTTATCGTTCGCAGACAGAAAATATCCATGAAAGACTTGTACCGAATTGGCGGAAGAAACGCCTACCGCTATACAGGCGGTTTCAACCTCATGGCGATTCTCTCGTTTATTGCGGGGGTTATCGGTTACCTGTGGGTGTATGAACCGATTGAAGCCGTGCCGCGAAACGATATCTTTTTATATACGACGGCAACGGGATTTTCCATGATTATCAGTGGTCTCACTTACTTATTGCTCAGCATGATTAAACCTTTCAATGATTACTTAAGAAAAGACAAGAAAAGGGGGGAATAACACTCATCCGATCAACTTCAAAGACAGCGAAGGAGAGAAACGATGGGGAATGGAGTAGAATTACAACGCAAACTAGGTTTTTTCAGTGTTTTCGTCATCGGATTGTCCTTATTAACACCCGCCACAGTCTTTACGATATTCGGAATCGCGTCTCAAAATACGAATGGCCACGTCCCTGCCGTGTATTTGTTTTCAGTGATTGCGATATTGTTCACAGTTTTAAGTTATACGCATATGGTCAAGGTGTTCCCGCGTTCAGGTTCCGCCTATACGTATGTTCAGCAAACCTTTCACCCAAATTTAGGATTTCTTGTTGGTTGGGGAGCGCTCCTTGATTATCTATTTTTGCCAATGGTGTATGTATTAAGTGTTGCGATCTATATGGTGCCTTTGTACCCCAATGTCCCTGAATGGGTATGGATTGTTGGCACACTGGCTATCATTACGCTCAGCAATATATTCAGCGTGAAGGTTGCCGTATCTTTCAGTACACTCTTAATTGCTTTGCAAGTGCTCATCGCTGGTATATTTATCGCATTGCTCATCAATTTCTATTTGGTAAACGAAGGGGCAGCAACACTTTTCTCGTTAGCGCCTTTCTATACTGAGGAGTTCACACTGACAAATGTGTTTGCAGGGTCGGTCATTCTAGCCTATACTTTTGTCGGCTTTGATGCCATCAGCACATTAGCTGAAGAAACGATTGAACCAAAGAAAAATATACCGCGGGCAATGATTGCTCTTGTTCTCTTTCTCGGTGTGCTGTATACGACCATTACGTATTTCATGCAACGTGCCTTTCCCGATGTGACTGTCTTTGCCACACCAGATTCAGCAGTTGTGGAAATTGCCATTCAAGTCGGGGGAATGTTCTTTAACGCTGTGTTCACGGGCATCGTAATTGCTGCAACATTCGTTGGTGGGATCGCAGCACAGTTGGGGACATCGCGTCTATTGTACGCAATGGGAAGAGATAACGTATTTCCGAAGAAAATCTTTGGTTATTTGCATCCAAAAAGTCACATCCCGATCTTTAACATTTTGGCAACAGGCGTTGCCAGCCTTCCGGCAATCTTCATAACGCTGGATACGGCCTCTTCGGTCATCAGTTTTGGTGCTTTCACAGCGTTCACAGCCGTAAATCTTTGCGTGATTTACTACTTTCTCGTAAAGCGTAAGCGAAAAGATGGCAAAGCGTTGATTTTGTTTGGCCTCTTTCCCAGTATTGGGATTGCCTTTCTTGCGGTCATGTGGTATAACATTGAACCGCTTGCCCTTACGCTCGGCATTGCCTGGAATTTACTTGGCGTCTGTTTCCTCATTTATATCACTCGTGGCTTCAAGAAAACTGCGCCATCACTTGATTTTAATCCTGAAGAAACGACGAAGAAGGTGAAAAAATATGACGACAGCGTTCATTTGGGATGAGTGTTTCGGCCATGCGCACGATATTGGTTACCAATCATTTACGTTTACCGAGACGTCAATCCCTTCAGATGTTGAGTTTGAAAACCCCAGGCGTCTTCAGCTTGCCTATGACATTTTCCGTCACACGAAACTATTGAATAAAATGTCTCAGTACCAGGTGCTTAAGGCTGAAATGGCAGATTTACTGCGCGTCCATTCGGAAGAAATGATTAACAAAGTCATTCGGGCGAGCAGACAAAACGATATCATAGAAGTTGGCGAATCGGCGTTGGCGGGGCCAGGATCTTTTGAATCCGCCCAACATTCGGCCGGCGGTGCAATGAAAGCTGTTGAAGTACTGTTTACAGAGGCTGACATCGAACAATCCTATGCATTCATTCGGCCTCCCGGACATCACGCCGGTAAAGATCAATCCATGGGCTTTTGTCTCTTTAACAATGTCGCGGTAGCTGCAGAATACAGCAGAAAACAATACGGAACTGAAAAAATTTTGATTATCGATTGGGATGTGCATCACGGCAATGGCACACAAGAGATCTATTATGAAGATCCAAACACGTGCTTCATTTCCATCCATCAAGAACACAACTATCCCACTACGGGAGGAGATACCTCGGAAACGGGTGCAGGCCATGGCAAAGGCTATAATGTCAACATCCCATTGCCACCGGGTTGTAATGATCGAGCGTATTGCACGGTATTGGAAGAAATCGTAAGCCCGATTGCCCGATCTTTTCAACCTGAGCTGATCTTGCTATCAGCAGGGCAAGACGCAAATCTCTACGATCCTCTAGGGAGAATGATGGTGACAAGAGCCGGTTATCGCAAGATGGCGCAATGGTTACAGCAACTGGCATCAAACGTATGCAATAACAAACTTGCCGTCATCCAGGAAGGTGGATATAGCCTGCCTTATGCTCCTATTGCAACACTTGGTTTAGCAGAGGGATTGCTCAATTATACGAGTCCGATCACATTTGCGATTGAAGAAGGAAAACCGTCTAATCATTTTTCACCACCCATTGATGGCATCATACAAAATGTCCAAGCCATGTTCCCCCATCTATTTGGACTTCGATAGGGGCAATGGTACAATGAAGCTATCCGTCAACCTGGAAATGATTCGAAAAACAACTGAACAACATATTAGCAACGTTTCCGCTTTTTTAGCGGAGCACGCACATTACTACGGAGGAGCGAGAGTATATGGCAAAGGAATACAGTTTACAACAATTAAAAAACATGGACAAAGACATGATCTTACATCCCCAGTCCACACCAAAAGAGGTCTCCACAAACGGACCAAGCATGATCTTTTCTAAAGGGGAAGGCATTCGTTTCACTGATATGGAAGGCAATACTTATATTGATGGCGTTTCTATGCTGTGGAACGTGAACCTTGGCCACGGCAACAAAGAATTAGCGCAAGCTTCTTATGACCAGATGACAGAGATGGCTTATGGTTCCCAGTTCTACGGCAATAGCAACGAGCCTGCCATCCGCCTTGCCGAAAAAATCGTCGATAAAGCCCCGGGAGATTTGAATTCGGTCTTCTATACATCGGGCGGATCGGAATCAAACGATTCAGCCTTTAAATTCGCTCGTTTTTACTGGCAACTCAAGGGTTATGAAAATAAGAAAATCATTATTTCCTTGAAATGGGGATATCACGGAGTGACAATCTCTACACAGCGGGCCACCGGCATTAAAGAATTCCGTGCCTTCTCAGGCTCATCAGATCCTTACATCTATAATGCCGCCCCGCATTTAACAGCCGCTGAACAAGGAGATCGTTCACACCCGGATTACGAAAACAGTATTCGCGGTTTGATTGAAAAACATGGCAGTAACAATGTAGCCGCGGTCATCATTGAACCCATTCAGGGTGCCGGTGGCGTGCACATCGCTCCCGACGGCTACCTTGAAGCAGTCAAAACGCTTTGTGAAGACAATAAAGTACTATTTATTTCCGACGAAGTCATTTGTGGATTCGGCCGTACCGGAAAGCACTTTGGTGTAAATCATTGGGATATCGTTCCAGATATGATCACATTTGCCAAAGGTGTCACGAGCGGTTATTTCCCGCTAGGCGGCGTCATTCTCAGCGACGAAATAAAGAAAACCATCGATACGTATGACCAAGATATTCCCCACGGCTTCACTTACAGTGGACATCCAACAGCGTGTGCCGTGGGGCTGAAGAATCTTGAAATCATCGATAGAGATGATCTAACTGCACATGCGGCTGAAATGGGCGTACGTTTGCAGCAAGGATTCGACAACCTCGAAAAAAAACATTCGACATTCACGCATTCCCGTACCGTTGGCTTGCTCGGCGCCTTTGAACTTATGCGCGATCGACAAAATGAGGTGCCATTCAAAAACCATGAAAACGAAAGCATCGCAGGCGATTTCGTAAATGAAGGCAGCAAACGCGGCCTACTCATCCGCTCCTTTGATTACGAGGAAGGCATGAATATCCTCGCAGTCGCACCGCCGATCACCATAACGAAAGAAGAACTAGACGAAGTGCTCACCATATTAGATGACACACTTTCGTTTATAGAAGAGAAATGGCTTGCCCTTTAAACCATTTGTTCGCTGGGGATTACTCAGCGAACGTTTTTTATTTACAGCCACAGGGAAGAATAAGTGATTTCAGAATTTTATCACATATAAATACCTCCTCTCTTTTTATTATATACTTCATCAATCCCCGCCTTAGCATGTCTACTCTTCCCAGTCTTCAGGTTCAATTCCCCAGAAAATCTGATGGGCCCATGCCGTATTTGCAAAAAAACTCGCAAGGACATACACTTTTTTATTTCGTTCAGAAATTGAATATACTAAAATCACATTATTCAATAAAGTCCAATAACAACCGTTGTACTTGAAGTTTTCAAAGTCTACGACATCGTAAGCAACAATCCTAGGCGATCGACCTAACAAATGATTTGACTTCACAAATACCAACTTGGGATTAACCTTGTATGACTCCATTTCGGCAAGGCGTATTTGTGCAGCTTGCCCCCATCTTACTTCATACAATTCTTCTTTATCGGTCATTAACTTCGTCCACCAACTTTGAGAATTGCTCTTCATCACCACTAAAATAATCCATATTGCCTTCCTTTAGATGCTTTTCAGCTTCCTCTAATTGACGCAAGATATCAGGCTCAGAAAAAATCTTCTTAGTAGCATATTTCCTTTGCTCAGGTGTAAGAGCCGGCCTCTTTTCAAGCATAACCGAATAGCCTAAGGATTCTAAGGCCTCAACTAAATCTGAAACCGTAACCTTTTGATTAAATTGCTCTCGTGTAATAAACTCCATAATTTACACCACCTTTCATACATTTTATCATATCGCGCTTTTTTATATAAGCAATTGTGCATCCTTAACATCAGTGCCCATGATCTTTCCAATGAGAAAAGGGAAAGGGTGGTCACTTATAAGGGGGGATCACAGACCCTCGAAGGCACGCCAAACAGCCGGCTGGTCCGTGATTCAGCCGGCTGTTTACATTCATTATTCAAACAACGACAGCTGCTCCACCTCACCGAGCCGTTGCAGAGCCTGGGGGTCATGGTCCTGAAAATACGCATGATGCAGGTGTTTTTTTCTTGTCATGATCTGCTTCGACGGGTCGACAGCGGACTGCAGGCGACAGCTGTAGATGATTGGGAAGAATTCATACAGAAATTTCCCCTCGGCATGGGCCGTGAGCGCGATTACCTGGAAGCCGAGCTGTTCGGCGATAAAAAAGACCGGATGAAGCACGTGATCACTGGATGCCTCGCCGAATGGGTTGTCGAGAATGACGGAACGGTGACGTTTCATATACGGTTCGATATGTTTCTGCTTCTCTGCGATATAATTCAGAATGCCTAAAAACAAGGTCATGTTTTTGCTCCACCGTTCACCGCCGGACCATTTATTGGACTGCTCCCATGAGTAGCGGCTCGTCGTGACGCGGGTGTCGTTCGTTACTTTTCGGCAGGTGACTTTCATTGGTTGGCCGTTGAAGACCTGTTGGAGCAGTTGCTTGGACTGAAGCCATGTTTCGATGTCCTTACGCATCCTTGTCGTGTCGGGGCTGCCGTCAGAGGTCTGATACCGTTCCTCATCAAGCTGCTCAATGATCCATTCCACGTGCCGGCGGAGGCGGGACCTGCCTTCATCTTCCTCCCACCCTGGGATTGTGAACGTATAGATCTGTTTCCAGTCATCGCCTGCTTTCACCCGTGTTTTCTTCGGTATCATTTCGAGTTCCTGTTTTACTGCGCTCAGGTGAGTGTGCATCTGGGCGATGAATTGTTCGAACTGCTTGTCGTAGGTGCGTATCGTTTCTTCGTTGATACGGATGGCATGCTCGAGCGCCTGTTTCATGTTCCGACGAAACTGAAGTACGTCCTCATATGTTCGTTTCTGTTCAATACCTTTTATTGCTTTTTGCTGCAGTTTCACGTCCTGCACGTGGTCGCGGCAAAACTGGATGAAATCAGAGGCGGCATGCTGAAGGCCTTTTTGTTTTTTCTGAAGTTCACCGGCAGTGTCTTTCAACGCATCGGTCGTCTCCTGAATGATGCGGCGCTGATCATGTTCGAGTCGTTGGGCTTCGTGAACGCTCAGCACGGCGGCTTCTACCGACGGAACTTGAAATCGGTGCGCTATCTCGAATTTGTCTAGTTTATGCCACGCCTCTTCAAGTGCCTGAAACTGAGCTTCCATCCGGGTCTTCTCCTGCATCAGGAAGGCTTTCCGGCTGTTCACCTGCTCCATTTCCTCCTCCAGCTGCAGGGCAGCTTTTTCAAGCGATGGGAAGTCATCCGGTTCCCGGTCGTGAAACCGCTGCTGAAATTTGCGGTACGCGTCCTGATACGACTGGTCTGCCTTTACCCACGATTCCTTCACGTGTTCGACTCGGGAGCGTGCCGCTTGTTCTTCGGTTTCCTTTTCGCGGTACGCTTGAAAAAGTCGGTCCTGTTCTTCGTCACTGAACAGAGGCGGTACAGCGTGTTCGTCAAGATTATCATGCTCGCGACGGAGTTCATATATCTGTCTTTGCGCCGCTTCTTTCTGTTCCTGCGCGCCTCGGCGCTCGGCGTCCCATTCGCCGCGGCTTTGTGAGATATTGCGGTGCTGCATACGGATGTCATCGTATTCCTGCTCCAGAAGCGCCCGGGATTTTTCGGTGAACTCCGGCGTTGCATCATTCGTTTCCTTGTAACGCGGGTCATCTTGGAGCAAGGTGCATGTCCGCTTGTATTCTTTTTGGTCATCCCGGCGTTCCTGAATATCATCACGGTAACGGCCGCTGTCGCGCTGTAGATGCTCCTGTTCTGCCCGCCGTTCCTTCAACGACACGGCAAGTTCTTGCTGGGCAGCCTGCCCTTTTTCGACCTCTTTAGCCAGCGCGTCATGGCGGACGGCTTCCTGTATAGTATTTTCGAGCCCCTGCAGCACGCCAAGCAGTTCTGTGCTCTCGTTTTGCTCGCGTTCGATCTGCCACGTCATATCCTCAATCTGCTGCGTCAATGTATCGTGTCGGCGGCCTGTTTCTTCCAGTATGGTATTCTGTTCCGACCGTTCTTCCTCCAGCTGACACCAATTGTCATACGAGTAATCCTTGAGAAACTGTTCCAGTTCCCGATAGACGAACTGCCAGTGCCGCAGCTTCTCTTCCTGCTGGCTGCGCAACTCGGTTGCCGCATCCGCCTGCTTCTGGATATCCTTCTGCCATGTTTGAAACGACGCTGTTTCCAGATTCATTTCCCAGTGATCGGGAACGATGCCGGCCGTGTCGGCTTCCCCGCCTTCCGAGATAACCTTAGCTTCTTCTTGGGTTAAAAGAAACACCGGAAACTGGAGCTGTTTTTTCACGGAGGCAAGCTTTTCCCGAAGCGCCGGTTTATCGCGTTTCGTTGTAATCAATGTTACCGGCCAGAACAGGTAGCGGTGCGCATGCTCCTTTGTTTCGTTCGGCAATGTCTGCAGATAGGAGGTGCCGGTTTCAAGAAGGTCAAACTGCGCGACCCACGCCTGCAGGCGCGATGAAAGATACGCATCGGCGAAAAAGTGATCCTGTCCGCTATAATCATCGGTAAAGCGACGCGCTACACGTTCTTTGAACAACGCCTCCTCCAAACTTCGACGCTGTTTATCTATCTGTTCGGCGAACTGCTTGTCAAGCTGGGATTCGTTGTAATAGATGGATGTGACGCTGCGCCACTGATAACGTAGTTGCTGAAGCGATGCCAGCATGCGGTCGTGCTCGGTTTCGAAGGATTTCTTTCTCGTTTCGAGCTTTACTTGCCGGGCTCGCGCAGTTTCAAGTGTTTCCTGTACATGCCGGAGCTCGGAGGCTTTGGCTTCCTTCTTTTCTTTCAGGCGGCGGCTGTTTGTGATAAGTGCATTCCGCTTTTCGTCAGTTTCCTGGTATTGCTTCTCCCATTCTTGTTGTTTCTCCGCAACTGATCCCTGTTTCGGATCCGACAGAATACGGCTCCGGATCCGTTGCTGCTCCGTTCGGCTCCCCTGGATGCTGCCTTCTTGCGTGTTGTACTGTTTCTCTTCGTCATGGATGGCTGCGTCTGTTTCATTGATCCGCTCCTGCAGCCGTGCCAACTCATCCTCAAGCGGGCTGCATTCAGTGTCAAGCTCCTGAATAAGGCGCTCCAGGCGTTCTTCTTCCTGAAGAAAGAAACCACGGTATTCGGATATGTTCTGCCTCGAACGTTCGTTCAGATCCTGCATGTCCTTCTTTTCATCAAGCGCCGCGATTTTGTCCAAGTAATAGGTTTCGCGCTCCTTCTGCTGCTGGAAAAATGTTTTCGCTTCCGCCAGTTTGTAGGAGTAATAACGACGGCGCGCCTGAGTGAGATCATCAGCCGCCTGCTGGTACAAAAGATCCTCTTCTTCCCATTCGCTGTACCGCTGCTGCTTCGCCTGTTCAAGGTTCCGAACGTTAAGGGCATCCTTTTTTCGCAGCAACTCGTTTTGCTTTTCCTCGCATTCCTTCCATCTGTTCTCATTTTCGCGGAGGTTTTGCGTTTTCTCGTTCCGGCGCATCTTTGTCAGCTCCGCCACCGCTTTGGCATACTGCTTGGCGCGCTCGTACGCTTGCTCGTGCTCATGCAGCTCTTCAAACACTTGCACGTAGTCTTCCAGTTCATTTCCGATCATCCGGTTTTCCTCAATGCGGTCGCGTAATTCTTTGTACGCCCGGAAGCTGTCGCGGTGTTCTTCAAACGTATCGGCGAACGTATGACGTTCAAATCCAGCCATCGCGTCTTCAACAACCGGTATGAGGAGCCGGTCGAATAGCTGGTTCGTCTGACGACATTCCGTGAAAAACTGCTCCACATCGCCTTCGTCGCCATTGATTTTGGCAATGCTCTCCCATTCTTTCGTAATAATCTGATAGTGATCCTCCAAATGCCGCTTGTAATCCCGGATCGTCTGAAACGTATGGGCGTTCATCTGTTCTCTTGCCATCCTCTGGTAATAATCCGCGATCTCGCCGCGGTCTGAGGGGCGACGACTGTCCTTGTGGACGAACGGAAGGGCTTGGATGTCATGCTTGTCTCCTTCGCTGTATTCATAGACGTAGCGTAGCGAATCGAGCTCATTGTTCCCCTGATAAAGGCTGACCGCGGTGACGACGTAGCGCCGCGGCACGGATTCCGACAGCAACCACTCCACCGCGATATGGGCGGGCGCACCGTCTAGCTGGAGCGTTTCTTTCATTTTCCGGTCACCAAGAGACGCGTGCGGCAGTACCGCCTGCAACATCGTATGCAGAAACACGGTTTTTCCGCCACCGTTTTCGAGCACAACCGCGCCGTTCCATCCATCAAAATAAAAGCATTCATCGTTGTAGCGCTTCAGGCCTTCTTCATAGATAACGTTCGTGAACCGGATTTTACTGATCGATGGCATCGTTATCCTCCCTCTCCCATTGATACAAAAACGATAGAATGCCGCGGTTGTATTCTTCTTCGCGGAAAAACCGCTGCACAATCGTTTTCGCTTTTTCCGTCAGGGCAGTTTCGTCATTGCCAATATCTTCGGCGAGCTCCTGGTCGATGAGAAAACGTCGCACGGTGTCGATGAAGCTGAGCCGGCTGATTGTGTTGCCGCTCTGCTGTTTTACCCCTTCTTTCACATCATTCATGTCTTCCCATTTCTCGATTACATTGCGCCAGTTGTAAGCAAAATCGGATTCATACGTTTTCAGCATCTCTTCGTTGTGCCCACGCAGGCCCTGGATCCGCTCCTGGACCGCGTCGGTCCACAGATCCGGTCGAACAAAGTCCCGTGTCGGCTCCGGCGTCTGATAACTGTCGTAGAATAATCCGAAAAAAATAATCACGCACACGTACATGAGATACAGATCGGCATTGGTCGCGCCCGCTTTTAAATAGCGCCGCTTGATATCGTCGTTTTTCATATGAAACGGGGAGAGCGATGCTTTCGGAATCATGTAGATTCGTTCGCCGGCAGTGAGAACCGCGCATTCCACGTGAGCGGCAAACGAGTCCACGAGCGATCGGATGTTATCATCGACTTGGTATGTATTTCTCTCTTCTCTGCCACCGTAACCGTCGCGGGCGAGCACCGTATAGAGTTGGAAAGCTTCCAGGATTTTCGTTTCTTCATACATCAGCATGTTCCTCCAGCGAGAATGTCATATTCTGAATCGAAAAACGACTTGAGGGCCGTAGAATTTCCGAGTGTTCCATAACATAAAGGGTTCGTCTGCCAAGGAGCGGCAGCGCATCATCGAGCACGTGGCGGTGCTCGTCCGTCTCGGCGGGAGAGGGAACGCTTGATAGCGGAGACCGTTGATGAAGCAACATCCAGAAGTCGTAAAACATGCGCTCCTCTAGCAACTCCTGGTCATTGTTATCCTTCACCGCTTCCAGCACACCTTCAAGCGTATCGAAACCTCGATCCCACGCTTCCAACAGTTTTTTCATCAATACGGCATAATTTCGCCGCACCGTTTCCGTGTCCCGCGCGGTTTCCTTTTCGTCCCCGGGCTCTTCAAAATTATCAACCCGCGGCTTGTTATCCGCATCGTGCACCCGCTGCTCGGCAAACACCGACAGGGGCGACCACTGTTTCGTCTGTTGCACGCCAAGAAACGGATGAAGCACCCCTTCCACCGCCTCGAGCGGTAGCGGCGGACCGAAGAGCTCCGCACCGATATCCTGTTCGAAATTGAACGATGCCAAGCCGACCCAATAGAGCGACTCCTGCGCCGCCCGAAGTGTATGATTTTTCAAATTGATGCTTTGTTCGAGCAGCCTGGAATGGTTATAATGGACGGATTCTAACTCCTTAGCGATATCAAGAATATAGGCGTACGCTATGCTCTCTTGCTGATGGTAATCCTTTTCGTACAGACGACCCCGGTTTTCTTTCACAAATTCGCGCAGTTCCTGGAATTCCTCCTCCTCAAATTCGAGACGCGATTGAATGTCGTTAAGCAGTTTTTTATACCGGTCGAACGTCTCCTCCGAGACGATATTGCGTTGTACTTCATGGCGGAGCACTGCCATTCGGTCGGTTAACGTGTCAACATCAATCCTCATTTCGTTAATCTGCTTCAACGCACTCCGGAACTCCCCTTTTTCCAGTTGCTTGCGTAACATCAGCTGATTGATAGAAAGTTGAAATTCGCTGTAGAATTCTTTCGTCGCAAAAATCAGTTCCAGGCCCTGGTCGGCGAGCGTGTAATACTGCGTGTTCGTCCCGGCATCAAACTTATTATCTTTTAACAGCGAATACTCTACGGCGTCTTCCTGTTGCATCTCCCAATTGAAAAATGTGTATACCTTCTTTTTCCCGTCGGCGGGACGAAACGTCTGGATCAGGGAGCGGGCAAGTTTCTGCCAGCCTTCGTCGGAAAAGCGGTAAGAGGTTTGAGCCGTGCGCTGCAGAAACAGAGCCAGGTCCTTCTCCCCGGTTCTGCTGCTTCGCATCAGCTTCTCCTCAAAGAAAAAAAGCAGCGTCAGTAGACCGAGCCCTTTCATATCCACAACGGCGCCGTCTTCATCTTTTCGCTGTTGGCGGTCGAGTTCATACAGCGGATCAAAAATGGCGAGCCGCCGCATCCTGTCCCGGTACCCGGCGGCTATGTCATTGATGTCGTAATAGTCCATGACCACTGCCTCCAAATCTCCTGAAGTTCCCGAGTTTTCAGCAACTCCTGCGGAAAATAATAGTCCGTGTTCAGACAGGAGTGGATCTGTTCCTTTCTGTCTTTATCAAAATACAGCAAAAAATCCTGCACCGCTTCGTTCTGCCAGCGCTGCGCGGTGATTTTCTGCAGTGGATCTTTGGCAAGGCAGGCGTTATAAAAAACCAGTGCCGGAGCCGCGAGCCGCTGCTTTTGAAGACGGTGCCAGATGGCAACACCTTCCCGGTCGATATCCCCGAAATAATAGAGGTCATGCGGTCCCGGCAATGGAAACTGCCTGTCCAGCTGTTCGATGTTCTTCGTAATTTTATTGCCGTACCCATAGATCAGGGTGGAAAAGCACGTCTTCGGGAGCTCGTCCAAAAGCGCCTGATAGGTAGTTTTATTTTCGACAATCAAATGCCGATGCCTGGCAAACGTGGAACAACCAGGATGTAATGCAAACATGAGTGGGTCCGACACCGGTAAAATGCCCATTGCCTCCCACAGACCGCAGCGCTCCAACACTTCCTTGCCGCGACCTTCGCTCAGCCACTTTTCATCCCCCACCAGCGCCACACTCCGCTCCGGAGCGGGAACGTTATCCTCAGGAAGCCCATACTGACGCAGGTATTGATCAATCTTTTCAAGAAATGGCAAATCCCGTTCCCACTCTGTCGGTCCCAGTCGGAAATACGTCTCCAACGAAAGCGAAGGATGAAACGTATGCCGTTTTCTTTTCAATTCTTCCAGAAAATCTTTGGAGAGAGCCGGCTTATACAGCTGGTATTTAAAAGCGACCGAAGGATTGCGCCCATTGCGACCTTTTGCTTTCACCATCACCAACACTCCGTCTTCTTCCATTTCCCGAACGATCCCGGCGAATTGTTCATACGTAGATGCAAAAGGGGCGAGGAGCTGCTCCAATTCCGAGAGTTCCATATACTTTTTCGGAAACTGAAGCAGCTGCTTCTGAAATTCTGCCTGCAAAAACCTCCCTCCTTTTCTTCTTTCCATTATACTTCCTCCACTCTATATGTCGGATAAACAGAACGACCAACCTATCTGATTTATTCACACTGATGAATCCCCGGATATTTATGGAATGCAGTTGAATTGAATATTCATCCAATAGTAACTGTTTAGGTACCTTCGAATATTCCTCGAAAAATTTTCGTTTTCCCTCTGGACTCCAACTCATTTCTGTAGCACTGCTAAAAAGTAACGACACGTTATCTTTAGGATCGATGGGTCATGGCAGAGGAGCCAATTGTTGATTTTTTCAACGTCGGTGCATCCAGTTTGATCAAGCATCTTTGTGACAATATCAATTTGTTGGAATCATTATAGCTCGCAGCATATCTAAGAAAATGTGGAAAGTAAAAAAGATGGATGATGGGGGGACATTTACTTTGCCTACACCCTTGTAGTATCGTAATCCCCCTCGCTTAACACCCTTGGCCGATAAGTTCTCTTACTAGGCGGACAATGTCGATGTAATTGAAACAAAGGAGGATGTTTAATTTATATAGTCACCAAATGATTCAAATTCCGCCCCATTATTGGTTTTGATTCACATTGTTTGTTTACTACTTCTAAGTGAAACTTATTGTAAAATTTTATAAGTCTTTGAATGTCAATTTGTTTCTTTTCTTCATCTTTTTCTTCAAATGCCGAGGGAATTAACGCAAGATAATCAATACTTAAGGTCTCCAAATACTCAACAATTTCGATGAGAGCTTTCGAGCCGAGCCCCTTTCCTCTATATGCTTTATTTATTTGTAAATGGTCTAGAATAGCTAAAAGTCCAAGAAAATCAGATTCTTGTTGTAAAACGTCTTCTAATTCATAAATAAGATGAGACATATCACCAGAAATACCATCTGCGGCATCCCGTATATCGAACCAACTATTTTTAGAAAAAGTATTAATAAAATAGAGTGAAGCATAACCAATTGTTGTTCTTTCATCAGAATTCACATTTACAAGATCAAATTCTACACTGTAAGAAATAAATTCTGTCTCTTCATCTAAAAACGAATAAAATTCAACCGCTAGAACAGAATCTTCCATTATGTTACACCTCTTTCAAATTCAAATATCTCAGAATTTCTAGTTTACCGACATTCAATAAGTTTTTAAAATACTTACAATCAATATTATAATAGCACATCTCAAAAGTGTATGAAAACCCTTGTTCCTATTTATAGTTACCTAGAGCTGATTGTTTGAAAGTATTCCTCTGTAATCCGCGGGAGACATATTCACCTCGCCGGTGCCGAATCAATAAACACCGACCGCGCACCTTAATACAAAATCGGATTCGCGCTCGCCACAAACGTCAGCGAAGAACACAAACACAGAGCATCCCTACGCCAAACTGCCGCAATGCAAAATGAATCGCCGCCGTTCCCGAACTCAGCACCGCCCCGTCTTACATGCCCCCAACACTTTTTTCATTTTGCATACGAATCATTGACGTTGAATCCCAGCGCTATTTGAATAACATATTGGACTTAAATAAACCGTGAATATGCTATAATACAAGTAACTAAACATGACAAGGTGGCGTATAAATGAAATCAAAGGTGTTGAAACGAATCCCACTCGAACGACTCATGGACCTCAAGATAGAGTACGCGTTCAAACAGCTTTTTGGCAATGAAAAAAACAAAGATATCACCGTTGTATTTCTAAACGCCATTTTGCAAAAAACCGGCAGAAATCGCATCATAGATATTTCATTCGAAAATACGGAAGCAGGTGGAGAAGATCCCGATGATAAGCGTTCGAAACTAGACTTGTTAGTGACGACCGATACCGGTAAAGTCATCAATGTTGAGATTCAATTCACAAATCGGCACAACATGATTAAGCGTTCCATGTATTATTGGGCAGGCACCTACCACCGGTCTTTTAAAAAAAGGATGACTTATAAAGAATTGCATCCGGTCATTGCCATTAATATTCTGAATTTTAATATCCTTAATGGAACCGATCGGTTTCATACCACCTACCACTTATATGAAGACGAGGAAAACTTTCAACTGACCGATGATATGGAATTTCATTTTATCGAAATGCCCAAACTAATCAAAGATTGGAAAGCCAACAAACTCGACCCATGGAATAATGTGTTGGCTCGGTGGCTTTTGATGCTCGGCATCATTGATCGTAAAAACGATAAGGTTTATGCTGACAAAAAATTAAGGAAGGCAGGCTAAAACCGCCACGTCCTGTGGCAACGCCTGCAGAACCCACCTCCTGTGGGCCCGAGGTGATAGCCATGAAAGACGAAACTTTATACGAGGCTTTCAACCACTGGGAAGAACTCAGCTCAACAAAGGAACAGCGTATAGCCTATGAAGAGCGCTCAAAAGAACTTATGGATCAAGAAGCCGCGGAACGAGAATACGAACTTCGCGAACAAGCATTGAAACTTCGTGAACAGGAGTTGAAACTTCGTGAACAAGAATTGGAACTTCGTAAGAAGGAAGCTGCGGCAAGAGGTGAGGAAAAGGCAAATGAAGCAACTGTCCGCAGGTTTTTAGCAATGGGTATGGACGTTGAGACAGTAACCAAAGGCTCGGGTCTTGATGTGAAAAGAGTCATTGAAATCCAGCGGGAGATGAATAAGAGGTGATAAAGGACGTCAGGGTTTTCCCTGAGGTCCTTTCTGTCTTTTTCGTTGGCCCCATGGGAACCAAGTATCTTCCGGTCCGCACCTTAATCAAAAGTTCGATGGATAGGCAAACTATAAATTTGTGTGGAATGATCATCTCAACAACTCTTCGACAACCCAATCACCCTATCATGAGCTTCCTCACTTATATTCAACCCAGAAGACAAACGCAGCCCATATCAGTAAAAATTCACCATTAAATTTCCCTGGATTTTTATCGAAAAAAATCTGTAACCTCAGATCCTTTTTACAAAATTAGATGCAAAACAAAATGACTTATGACTACATTATCAAATATTAGGCTTAATGTCATTTTAACAGGAAATTTTTTTATGTGACATACCGTTAACACAGAAATATGAATCATTTTATTGATTCAAATGTGAAAAGGCGCATGTCCGGATAAAAAAGAGTTCCAGTTGTTATAGCTATGCATTGATTGATGAATCCGAAGAAGAGCGCTCGGCTTATTGCAATAAGAAAGAGCTATCAGTAACTCTTTCTCCTAGGCGAGATTTACTATGAATACAAAATAACAAGCGTCCTTACTATACTAGATCATTTTTTCACAGTTGGATGGACAGCTGCAGGTTCCGGCCATGTGAAACTTTCTTAAGGTCCAAATAACTCAACAATACATTTCAAATCATCATGTGCTTTCCTCATCAACCATGCTGTATCTGATCTAAATCATTTTTCTTGCAAAATTCTACCGTGCTTTTATAAGATTGCGTCTCTAATGCCACATGATGAAGCCCTTCCCCATTGTCTTTAAAAATCGTGTATAATCACTGATTTCATCCAGCGGTTCAATTAATTCCCATTAAACTGAATGTAAAAACCATAATATCTCTAATCTCCATCCTGCAATCGCCAGTAACGGCTATGCCTAGAGCCGTTAAAGATCATCGATTCAAGCACGATCCCTCTGGATCTGACGAACCGTTAACATCTGCTCACCGTTCATATCTTTTTTCGACCTCATTGAGTGGAGTCATCTTGATCCACTTCCATTCCGGACATCACAGGATCCTCCTCATTTTGAGAGACAATACGGTCACCATCCTCAATTCCGGCAAGAATTTGCACTCCTTGCTCATTACTGATCCCCGTTTCAACTCCTTGTTTGACAATGATGCCATCTTCAATCAGATAGACATACTTAATGTCCGCTTCTTCTTCAGCGCTCGTTTCCGTTTCAATAACTTCCGCAGGGATCACGGTAGCGTCCGTTGCTGTTTCTACATCGATGAATACATTGACATGAAAACCATACTCAAGTTCAGGAGCATCTTCCTCCAACTGCACAGTGAACGGGTAAGAAGCTACGTTCTCCTCTTCCGTTTCCAGTGGATCCTCCTCGTCTGCAGGCGTGGTTCCAAGTTCTACGATAGTTCCTGACCACTCCCGATCATTCAGCACATTTGCTTCGACAGTCACTTCATGATCTTCTTGTAAATGAACAAGATCATACTCAGACACGATCCCGTTAATATCCCAATCTTCATCTGATACAATATGTAACAGTGATTCACCCTCAAAAGCCTCGGCAGGTTCATTTCGTTCATGCACAATGCCACTGACATTGCTATGTACTTGATAAGCATCATCATGCTGAGCTTGATAGTAAGCCAACTCTTCTTCTTCCTCCTGAATTTCTTGTTCCGTTAACTGCTGCTGAAAAAGAAGATCGTCGCGCTCCTGCTCGTGCTGTTCAATCACTTCATCCGATTCTTGATTATTTTCCGCATTCGCGATCCTTGTTTCAGCATTTAAAATTTGTTCGTTTTGTTGTTCCGCCTCCAAATGTAGGCGGTCAATACGATTTTCAGTCGAAATCATTTGTCTTTCCATGTCCTCATCTTCTTCATAACTGACGAGGAGATCGCCTTCCTCAACTGTCTCTCCTTCGTCCACTTCAATTTCTTCCACTTCTCCATGCTGAGGTTCCTCATATACCCGCTGATCGCTTCGTGGCTCTACAATACCGCTTGCGGTTATTGATTCATACATATCCACTTCCTCAGCCATAACAATGTCCAGGTCTTCAAGTTCCACCATCTGCTCTTCCAATAATAGATATGTATTTGTCCCGATCACTCCAAGCACGACGATCAAGCCGACCACTATTGCCATCCATTTTTTCATAAGCTTACTACTCCTTGTCCCATTCCTAGCATCGAGATTCCGGCTATTATCGTCATCACAATCACATATGCAATTGCGCTGACGGTAACGATATACCGTGTAGACTTCGTCGTATTTACTTTTATAGCAAATAGTTGAACAAGAAAACACCAAATGAACAATAAAGATACTTGACTAAAAAACGCGACGAAAAATGGTTGGTCCCAAATTTGCTCGGCCATGAATCCTAAACTTGTCATCGACCTTCCCTCCAGCCCTTCAAAATAAATCAGAAAAGGAAAATCGATCAGTAAAACCAATACATAGATCGGTAAAAAATAAGTAAAAATAAGTAAAAGGTTTTTTAAACCGATATCTTTAAAAAAGCCCCAAAAGATCAACGCTGCGACCAAAACTGCGATCACACTGATGCCAGCAACAAAAATACCTATCAGCACCGCCAAAAGTGTAATAAATGCGGAAGCCTCTTCTGCACTGACCCCTGCCCTTTGAAATGCAGCTATCACCTGATCAGATAACAAATACATAGATAAACCAGTCAGTACACCGATCAATAATGCACTACCAATAAGCCTCCAAAGGCTCCCTTTAATCTCTTCTGCTTCCCGCAACGGGGAGAAGTGCCGCTTCGTATTAAACAATCCACTTGCATACCTCGCATGATGTATGATCCAAGACGCCTCCTATATCAATAAAATATGAGTTTATATCAACATATTTCATCATCCTATCTCTTATTGTGCCATATTTTCTAAAAAATACAATAATCATTGTAGACAGCTGTTTCATCGAAACTAGTTAGGCTGACGAGATTATATCACATCAAGGGGAACGTGATACATTCGTAATATCAATAAGATTATGAAATTATAGCATTAGCTTGTACTTAGGGATTGCTGAACAACTTGCAGATATCAGCTGAAGCCGGGATGCCGCTTCCATGGCTTCGCTTTTTCGCGGACGAACGGTCAAGCCTCCTCGCGCAAAACCGGCGCTGCGGGGTCTTGACGCGTCCGTTTTTCCGCTGGAGTCTCGCCATTGCAGCGTCATCCCTCCGTATGTTTCCAGAAGTGCAAGGGTTTTCTGTTTTTAGAACAGATTTGCTTGCATCTAGTTTTGACAACATCAACGGAAAATGCTTATGTGCCAATCTTTTTCTGTTATTCAGCAATCCTTACTTATGAATTTTTCTTATTACTTCAGATTGTTTGTATCTATAGCCTTGGCATATTACTCATAATCCATTTTACACAAAACCCTCGATATCCAATATTAGATGATCCAAGGGTTGAAAATCTGCTGTTATGATTATCTTTGTTCGACTTAGCTGAAACCAGAGTACACCCCCTGAGACAGTCCAACTGCCACAGGGGAATTTGGGGTTATTATTCCCACTGATCTATCAATTCCTCAGATTGGGCATAGAGCTCATCAAACGCTTCTTCGGAAGTCAAATCATTATCTAACTGATGTTCCAGCAAATCTTTAAATCCTCCCATATGCTGAACCACATTTTCTGCTTCTTCTTGATCTTCGTAATGGCTGACCGATGTTAGGTGAGTCGTTAAGGCCTGAACTGCTTCCTCGCTTGCAAATTCGCCTTCTTCATCGAAACGTTCGACAGATTCATTGATATCGGCTACGGTGATAGGCTCGTCCTCGTCTTCTTCTTCAGCAAATTCGACAACGATCTCACCATCATTTGTTACGTATCCGTACGATAACCCACCACTGGAGAATGGCGAAGCAAGGTTTCCGTCATGATCCAAGGCAATGACAGCACCAGTGGCTCCAAGAGCAGGCATGTTTTCTTCTACAACGGCTTCTGCGGCTTCATAAACAGATTGCTCATCGATTTCAACGAGGGCGGATATGTCCCTTGCGGCCGTTCCCCTGATAAAAACTTCTCCCGTGCCCGTTGCTGATACGGCGACGCCGTTATTATCGGCATACGTTCCCGCGCCAATAATCGGTGAATCTCCAATCCTGCCGACGGCTTTATTTGTCAGCCCTCCCGTAGACGTTCCCGCGGCTAAATTATCGTTTTCATCAAGACCAACTGCGCCAACGGTTCCATGATTTTCATCTTCCGTATCTGCTTCATCCTCATCTTTTGCATCGAGAAGCTGTTCCCATCTTCTTTCGGTGAAAAAATAATCTTGAGTAACAGTTTCAAGCCCTTGCTCTATACCAAACAGATCAGCTCCATCGCCACCGAGCATGACATGTTCGGATTCTTCCATGATTTCATGAGTAAGCGTAATCGGATTTTTTATATTTTTCACCCCGGCGACAGCCCCGGCTTCTAGATCTTCTCCATTCATTAAAGAAGCATCTAGCTCATGAGCGGCATCCGTATTAAAAACAGATCCACGTCCTGCATTTAGTAATGGTGAATCTTCCAGTATAACAATGGCCTCTTCCACGGCTTCTACACTGGTCCCACCTCCCTCAATGGTATTTTTCCCGGCTTCTAGCGCTTCTTCCATCACTTCACGTTGATCATCCTGCTCGTCTTCAGCAACGGTTCCGCTGCCTCCGTGAATGGCAAACATAATGTCTTCTTGTTCAGGATCTTCTTGTTCAGCACTGGAATCCATACTAGCTGTTGCGAAAAAAATGAGCAAAGCAAACAAGCCTATGATTGTCCCCGTTTTAATCATGAAGTTATTTGGCATGTTAGATCCCTCCCCAGTGAATATTTTCCAACTGACTAACGCACCATATCCAAAATCGCGCTACTGACGAGTTCTCCATGCGTTTGAATCCTTTCCTCGCTGATCAAGTCTATCGTATCATAAGGCGTATGATACGTAGGTTCCAGCTCGCCTGTTCCGGGCTCTCTCCAACTAATATTCGCAGCATCAATGCCCACATCATAAAAAGATTCATGATCGGATGCCCCTCGTTCAAAAAGGGTGAGGGCATCGAAGTCTAACCTGTCCGCTGCAGCGTCTGCGTAGTCCCATACAACATTCGGTTCGCCGTCCACAACATTGACATTAAGGCTAGTCGCCTCTTCCCAGTCCGTTCCAACCATATCAAAGTTAAAATTGGCGGCACTGTTGTCAATTTCTGATTGGGACAATTCATCCACGTAGTGGCGAGAACCGTTTAAACCACCCTCTTCATAGCCAAAAGCAATGAATCTGATTTCTTTATCAACGGATATATCTTGCATGGTTCTCGCTAACTCAAGGATATGGGCTGTACCTGAAGCATTATCGTTGGCTCCAGGAGAAAATGCAACAGAATCATAGTGTGCGGTCACATACACAATCTCCGGATCTTCTATATCTTCCTCAGGTTCCTTTACGGCAATGACGTTTTGAGAAATTTCATCCGTCATTGTTTGTACGCTAAGGTTTACAGTCAATCCGTCCTCGGAAATCTCTGAACGCAATGTTTCACCATCTTCCTGTGTCACACCCACAACGGGTATATCAGCAGTTTCATCGGATAATCCAGGTCTGAAGGCCCGGAGATCATCCGTATCATCAGCAATAATCAACCCTACCGCTCCAGCTTCAGAGGCACGATTGGCGGCATCCAGGAAAGATGCTTCCCCTCTCTGGATGAGAGCTATGTTACCTTCAACCTCATCCGGAAAATCGTCTTCCTCGCCATAAGCAACATCAATAACATCAGCTGTGATACCTTCCTCATCCGTTTCCGCTGAACCTAATGCGCTCCGCAAAGGGACTTCGCCGTCACCGCTCGATACCATTGTTAATTGGTCTAAACGTTGTTCATCTTCCTCATCAATATTAAATTCTTGTACTTCAACCGGATAGCCAAGATCTTCAAACTCATTTTTAATATAATCAGCAGCCTCTTTTTCTTCATCCGTACCGGCATATCTCACGCCGATATCTTCGCTCAAATAGTCAATATGCTCGAGTGAGTTTTCAGCATCAAAGGCTAAGACGCCCCACTTTGCCATTAACTGATCGGCTGCATCTTGCAACGTTGTATAAGCATTCTCGGAGATTAACTCATCCTCGAATTGCTGGTCGAGTAAATCGTGGAATCCTTCCATGTGTTGAATAACTTTCTCCGCGTCCTCTTGATCTTCGTAATGACTGATGGATCCCAGGTGAGTGGTTAGAGCACGAACGGCTTCATCAGAGCTGAATTCTCCCGCTTCGTCGAGTTGTTCGATCATTTCTATCATGTCATCGGCTGTAACATCTTCCCGCGGTTCTGGTTCAAGGTGGTCATCTGGCGCATGTGGCGCTTCTTCTCCACCAATACCAACGCCTATATATGCATAGTCATTAACCATCCCAGGCGTTGAATGGGAGATCCCGACCTGCCCGCCGAACATCGTACTTTCCGTTGTCGTCACTTGCCATTCCTCTGGTTCTTCTTCACCATCTGGCCACATTTTCACCTGCAAAGCTTCCGCTTGTCTCTGTAACAACACGCGATACCAATTATCTTCTTCCAACTCAAATGGCAGTTCAGCAGAATCAAGCGTTTCAGTGCTTCCCCCGCTCCTTTGCATAATTCTTACGGAATTTTCGTCTGAGTCTGCGTCAGGCATTTGCGCATCGGCGTAGATAGCGTTCTCGCTTTCCGGGGCACCGGACATATGGAACCCGAGTTCGAACAAGGTCTCATGGATCTCGTCACCTCGAACGAGACCGAAAATTTGGGTATCCCCATAAATGTCACCAACCTCATCCGGCGTGAATCCGCGAATGCCCGATTCGGTGATGTGTTGTAAGCGATTGGGTTCATCCAATACCGTAAATTGATCTTCATCTCCTTGCCAGATCGGAGACCAATCGGCTGGCGCTTCCCCAACGTCATATTCTGTAAAGTCTGTGGAATATTGGTCAGGATCAGAGACATCAGGTGTATCCGGCCAATATTTCGGCAATTCGTAGAAATCATCACCATCGAGTTCATCGTCAACACTTCCATCCGCCATATGCTCCAAAATGCCCCATACCCCATCTTCTTGAATATCAATTAATTCCTGATCATAGGGTGTCTCAGGTTGCTGGCCAGGCATTTCGAATAAGACCGTGGCCGTTCCGTTAAGGGCAAAAGCATGTCTACCTTGACCGGGAAGGTCACGCGTCGAGTGATGCACGTAACGGGATAGTCCCGGCTCTACGTCACCCTCTGCTCGCTCATTAACGCCGTTGGCAGCAGCAAGCGCATAGCTGCGAGACTGGTCTTGATCCCATTCGGGATAGTCATCGGCGTACCTTGGATTATCATCCGGTCCCAACGCCGGGTAATCGATAGCAATTGTTACGTCTTCATCAGTACCTTCAATTTGATTTTGTGCTCCCATTTGATGAAGGTCAACATAAGCGTCCACATGGCCAAATTCATCCTGAAGGTCTTGATACAATTCCGTGAGTATTTGCGATTCGTTAGTTAAAAAGAATCCAAAATGTGCCGTTGTACCAGGAAGATCTTCAGCTTGCGGTTCATAATCGAGATCTGCGTTAAAATCGCGGTTGATATCAAATCCCGGGAAGTTTTCGTTAAAGTTCCAAGCCGGTTCTGCACCTTCGAGCTGAGGGTGGTTCTCTTCAACTTCATCCCAAGTAATATCATTTTGTCGTTGCACGAGCTCGGAACCGTCAGGATTAAACTTGGGTACAGTAACAATGGTGACTTCATTCAAAATAGTTTGAACATCATCGCTATCGCTGGTCCCAAGGGTGTCGAGTAATTGAATCAATGACTCAGTACCGAAATTTTCGTTTCCATGGATTTCACTCGTGATCAAAATGACTTGATCCCCGGATCCAATACGGGCGGAGTAGATATCACGGTCATTCTGTGATTGACCCAAGACGTCAATGTCTAGTTCGCCATCACTTTCCTCTTCAATTTGTTCCAGTTCCGGCAACAAATCATCATAACGGATAAAATCCTCAGGGTCGTATTCATCGTCCTCAGCAGTCATTGTTTCAGCCTCATCATCTTCAATTTCCTGAATTTCTTCGAGCGCTTCAATGGCTTCAACAGGATCGAAATCTTCTTCATCCTCGTTTTCTTGTGCATTCAAACCAGTTGCCGGTAACATTGATAAGAGAAAAGCAGCAGGTAACGTTTTTTTCCAACCAATTTTTTTCATAATAACCTCCTAAAGAGAATGGGCACGGGTAATTTTAACTTTAGAAAATAGAATTAGCACCTTCTTCTATTAATCTAGTTTCTATTCATTGACCAAAGTAATAATTTTCGTTTTTCTAATTATTTCTAGTATTTCTCCTAACCTTCCGTTTGCGTAGCTGTAAACATTCACTCAATGTCGTTTGAAAAATCACTTCGGCCAAATTGCCAGTATTATACAAAAAATGAATTTCCCGAAATCTTCTGTGTTATTTCCTTCTGCATCGATCACTGTGTAGTCGGCTTCCAACATCACCGTATCAATGTCGAGGGTCCCGTTGTTTTGCAGTTCAAAACCATGAATCATCGTATCTCCGGGCTGCAAGTTGTCCACTACCCTCCGATTAACGTTAAGCCGAAAACGGAACTCCTATGCCAAGCTATTGTTTGTTTCCCATTATGGATTCCTCCTTGTGACATTTTGATTATGTGAACGCCTCATCAGGTTGCTCGGAATTACCCCTGACGGGCGGCGACACCGGTTCTTCATTTTTCTTCGACGATTCGATCTATCGTTTGACTGGAAATTACCGCGATCGGGTGACAACGAATAACGTCAATAAATAAAATTGTTGTGAAACTGTTGATGACTTTTTGGTGACACGCCACATAGTATTTCATCACACCACGATAGAATATGGAACATTTATTCAATTTATTATATTAATAATATTGATTCTATTATTCTCCCTCCGATGGCCGCAGGAGGGAGTTTTTACTCCCATATGTGTAGGAGATCCTCAAAACCTCCTGGATGACTTGTTTCGCCGCTTCTTGATTTTCATAATGTGGGCAGCTGAACGGCGAGTATCAAGAAACCCCGATGTCTACATGCCCTTTATTTTGAGCGACCGGAATAAATCTAATTTATCCATTTTATAAATAAGTCTCTGTGATTTTCTATTTTTACTATCACTTTACAAAATTAATGGTTAATTGGGATTTTTAATATAATTGACTAAAATATTACCACTAAAAATATAGACCAAGAAATAACCTTGGGTTATATATTTATTATTTATGTTATTAATTGTTAAATATAGGTTCAAATACTCATATTTAAGAAAAGATAGTTGGCTGAATTGTGAAACTCATTTCCTATATCTCTTGTTATATAAATAATTCTTTATTACTTTTTATTATTTTTATCTTTCTATAAATCTTTTTATATTAATGGTTAGGCGATTTTATAACCTATGTTCTAATATATTTTCCAAAAAAAGGAGGATAGAACTATCCAAACTATAATAGTATTACAGTGAGGAAAGATCCACGAAGAATACTTATCCAAGATTGTGTCTGCAGGTAGTGCAGTTGTTATTTTATTTTTCAATCAATTGAGATTTTTTGTTTAAGGACGTTTCATTGATCTACTCCACCCCTCTCAGCATGCGGATAACACTCAGCTCTTCAATAATATCCAATGACTCATAGCTTGGATGCCCAACAGGTTGATAATGTACCTCTGTTGGCCCTGCCGAAACGGGCAATTCTGATGCCAAAATCTCCGAACGTACCGCTTTTCCGTCCTGTTTACTCGCTCTCTAGCGTTCGTCCCGTTACTGTCCCCTTTTTTACTGCAAGCTTGTTAAAAATAAGCATTATTGTTGTTTCCATATAGTTACATAATGTATTTATTGTAAATTACTTAATTGGTTATACAGGTATACCAAGCTATCGTTTCATCAAGAATATGATCTGTAACAACAGACCCGTTCCCAAGCTTCTTTGTGCATCAATCATTCTCCCATCCTCCGCCTTCGACATTTTCCTGCTCACTGGGATTGTTATACTTCTCTGTGTTTTCGGACACAATGGAGGTAAATCAGATAGCCTTATGTGAAAAATTGCATGTGGTATAATATGGAGGTTTATATGAAGGAAAGAGAGAGGCGCTTTGAGCAGAGTAGGAAAGAGTTGAAAGAAAAACAGAAGCAACGAAGGACCGAAATTGAAAAATCCAGGGCAAAAACAGCAAAGTTTCAAGCAAATCTCAGAAAGAAACTCATGGAAAAATAAGTTTCCTTCCCTAAAATAAAAAAGCCTCTTTAAATAAATAGAGGCTTTTTGTTCGTACTATTGTCCTGCTAACTCTTTGATACGTTTTTTAAACTCTTCTGTTTTCTTCTTGCTTTGTTCCAGCTCGTATTTTCTTTCTTCTTGACGTCGTTCAATCATTTTTTGTGTTTCTGATTTTTCCTTTCGATTGCGAATACTCTTTTTACGGGTTGTTGTCATAAGAACACACCCTTTCGCTTCTTATAGATTATATTTTCTATTCATCTCAATTAAGTTACAATGAGCCTCAATGACTTGATGAAAGTTCAGTTCCGATAGCAAAGCTTGTCCTTCTATTATATCTCCATGTCTTAAGATATTCAACTCACTATCCTTCTCCTTTGATCCCTTGTAAAAGGTTACTATCCAACTTTCACTTGAAGAGTGAATATTAACACGAAATGAAACCCCAATATCGCTTTCATAAATGCCGTCAGAATGAATGGTGTTGAACTGCTGGCTTGCTATGCTATTTGCATCGGTAACATACACTTTATTCGGTATATCTCCTCTTGGATAATACTGATACAGCAAATGTAATTCTTCGCCGTTCTTATCGAGATGGAAGATAGTATAGTGAAAATTCAAAAGATATAAGTGTTCAAAATCCAGCTTTTTTGCCTCAATAAGGCTAAAGTTTTCAGAAAGGTTTTTAACGAAATCACTTAACATGACGACATTTGATTCATTGCTTTCAAGTAGCTTTACATACTTATCTTTTTCATCTTGTATCTCATCGGTTCTCTTTGTAACTTCTTGATAAATTGCTTTTACAGCCTTGTCCCCACTGTTTCTCATCATATAATCAATGGTTGAAGAAAGGGATAATCCGTCATCTAAGAAGGGTTCGATAATGTTATACTCATTGCTCCGAATTCTTCTGTAGGCATCAATATGAAAAAAATAATCATTTTTCCAATTCGTCATTTGAACCAATGTGTACCCCACGGTCAAGAGGTACCAAACCAACAGAATAACCAACCAATAAGTCGTAGTATCTGTGATGTAGCCTTGTATTGCAAGTACAGTTGGAAGCGCCGGTACAGTTGCTAATAAAGCTAGCAAAATGGTGATGATGTTGATAACCGGCGTCACTTTAATTCTCGATTTCCCCAAAATCACCAAATTCCAAAGTTGTTTCAAAGGGTGATAAAGCAAAAGCGGCAACCACATGCGTTCCATTCCTCGCTTGTTTTTCACAACACGATAATTCCTTTTCGAGGCTTCTATTAGTGGGCTCAGATGCTCTTTTAGATGGTACATTTTATGGTCTAGGTTAGGCTCGTTACACATGGGCAAGCCTCCGATTTTTCTATATTATAACACATATGTTCGAGTTTTGTGATCGAAAACATGATAAGTGAAACATTCTTCGGCAAGAAGACAACAGCTCTTAGCTACATCACCGTAGATTGAAAAAAGAACATTCCAAAGATAAAGCACCTCTCCGGACATTGCAGTGTTTTCATCATTGCCCCAACCATCTACGCCAATTTATCTTAAGTGAAATAAAATCCATATTTACGTCCCCCATTATTGTTATTTATGCGTTTGATGATCTGTTTTGCCTATTTTAACTTGACATTATTTTAAAAAGGGTTAATATAAAATATGAAAGCGCATACATTTTATGTTAAAACTATTTTTAGGAAAGGAGCTTAAAAATGGACTTAGCTTTTATGTCTGTTGCTGAATTAGCATTAAAAATAAGGCGCCGCGAGCTTTCACCCGTCGAGATTGTAGAATCCACTATTAAACGAATAGAAAAGAGAAATGATCGTACAAATGCTTTTGTTCACTTAGCATTTGAGGAAGCAAGAGAAAAAGCGAAAAATACAGAAAAAGCTTTAATGTCAGGCGAAGCCATCGGACCACTGCATGGTATCCCTACTGCCATGAAAGATTTATTTGATTTTTATCCGGGATGGCCTACCACATTAGGTGGAATTCGAGTTCTTAAAGATAATTTAGATGATAAACATTGTGTCTATGCTGAGCGAATTGAGCAGGCGGGTTCCATAATTATGGGAAAAACGAATAGCCCCACGATGGGGCTGCGTGGCGTAACCGATAACTATTTATTCGGCCCTACACGTAATCCGTTTGATCTTTCAAAAAATAGCGGGGGTTCATCAGGTGGAAGTGCCGCGGCTGTAGCTGATGGATTAGTTCCGATAGCCGAAGGCACTGATGGTGGCGGTTCAATCCGCATCCCTGCATCGTGGTGCGGATTATATGGCTATAAGGCTTCTGTCGGAAGAGTCCCTTTTGTATCTCGCCCTAATGCATTCGGCAGCGGAAATATTTTTCTATTTGAAGGAACCTTAACAAGAAATGTTGAAGACGCAGCCATTGGATTAAATGCACTAAGTGGTTATCATTCAAGAGATCCGTTTAGCATCGATACGAATTCCAATTTTACTAGCATATTAGGTCGCTCCGTAAAAGGATTGAAAATTGCTTACAGTCCAAATTTTGATATTTTTCCTGTCGATAAAGAAGTTGAAAATGTTGTAAGCCATTCCGTAAAAACATTTGAAGAACTTGGTGCTCATGTTGAAGAAATCAATGTAGGGATTAATCATTCTCAACAAGAATTAAGCGATCTTTGGTGTAGATTGATGATTATCTCGAATATAGAAGCGTTTGAAGAATATAAAAAAGGCGGAATTGACCTTTTAGGTGATCATCGCGATGACCTTCCGCCAGAATATGTCAGTTGGCTTGAAAAGGGGTACAATATGGATATACATGACATCATCAAGGACCAGCGTATAAGGACAGAGTTATATGATGCCATTGAAAATATATTTGAAAAATACGACCTATTAATCACCCCTACTTTAGCGTCCCTACCCGTAGAAAACGCAGATAATGGTAATACTGTGGGGCCAACTCAAATTAATGGTGAAGAAGTGGATCCTTTAATTGGATGGTGCCTCACATATATTACTAATTTCACCGGACATCCATCAGCATCAGTTCCTGCTGGGCTATCAAATAGTAATTTGCCAATTGGAATGCAAATTATCGGTAAGAGGTACGCAGATGATGATGTTCTTTCGGCAAGTGCTGCATTTGAGAGAATAAAACCTTGGCATAACATCTACAACTTAACACAAAAAGAACCTGTTTAGAATACAGCAAAGACCGCCAGTGCATCCACACTATACGATCATCATTTCGTATTGTTCATTTGTTGCTACCAATTGAGTGGTCTTCTGTCAGGAAAGTGGACAAAAAACATTGGGTCTTTAGGAGGGGAGGGTTCCCCCAGAACATCTACCCATATCCGCCGCCTTCGACAGCTGTTTGGGTTCGTGGTGTGCATGTGATGGCGGCTGGGTGAAAAAAGATCAAAGAGTCATCAGCCGCATGCAAAGTTTACCACGAACCCATCGCCTCACACGGTCCTGCTATGAGGCCCCGAACCCATCATCAGGTATTAAAAGACTATATCCCAAAAAGTAGATCGTGCAACTATTGTGGGTGGCTCGTGATTATTACTTCGATATCATCGTCTTAATAACCCCAATAACCCTCTCCAATTCCTCCTTCGTCATATTCGACCCAGCAGGCAAGCACAGTCCATAACAGAACAGCTCATCCGACACATTCCACCCGCCCTCATGCGGATAATACTTCGTACCTTCAAAAACCAGCTGGAGATGCAGCGGTTTCCACACCGGCCGCGCCTCGATATTCTCCGCAGCCAACGCTTCAATCATCTCCAAATGACTCACGCCCGCCTTCTCGGTATTCACCGTCAACGCTGTCAGCCAGCGGTTCGACTTACTCCCCTCTAACTCAGGCATAAAAGCCACTCCAGGCACCCCACTCAACGCCTCATCATACCATTCAAACACAGCCCGCCGCTGCGCCACGCGCTCAGAGAATAATGTGAACCCATCAACCAGAAATTGTACATTTTTATCACAGGTGATGCGTCCTACCGGTTCATACCCTCTGATTTTTCTTATTTGAGCTTTTCGACTTCCTCAATATCTAATCCAGTTTCTTCCGCAACTTCTTCTGGGCTGATTTTTTTCTTCAGCATCACTTTGGCTAATTTTCTTGTAGTTTCTTCGACAGCTGCTTGCGCCGCTGCTTCTCTTTCTTGCTCAATTTCCTTCTCAATAATCCTTCCAACCTTCGTCATGCTTAACCACTCCCTTATCTTGGTAGAAAATTCATCATCTATAAATTTATCAGTTATTGTCAGTATACCGGCGATGACTTGGACTTGTTCCCGTTCATCCGGTATATTTCTTGCCAAATTAATGGATTCCCGTGCCATTTCTTCGCGAGACTTCGTACTGTTCATTAAAGGAAGAAAGCTCAACTTAATCAGTTCCTCATGAGTCAGTGGTTCATCTCTTTTTATTTTATCACTTATCTTCTCTAAGATCACGTCTCCATTATGCTCACTAAGCAGAGCAGCTCTTGACTGAACCCCTATATCCCCGGCGTTCAGGTGTTCTCCCACGCTGACCACATCGCTCGTGTATATCACCACGAGGCGAATGGCTCGGACCACTTTTTCCTCTTGATATTCTCGGTCTAAAATTCGCTGAGCGTAGTCGAGATATTTGATATGGTTTTCAACGATACGATTATCGCTCTCATATTCCAGCATAAGAACAGAGCCATCGTCCAACAGAAACTGTGTATCCGAGCGCCTTTCATCTGCCTGAACTTTCGGCATGGCCGTCGGTAATAATTGTCTGATTTTCGGCAATCCTTCAATGCCAAAGGCATCTAGCGTAGCGTCTTTGTAAAGTTCACTTAAAAACTTAAACAGCACATCTTTATTATGATATGAAATGCCTTCTGTCATAACTTTTCCTCCCCTTCGTTTAAAAGGGAATTTCGTTTGGATTCTTGACATCTTCATATCACACCGCGGATTAATTTGCGAACTTTTGCTACGATTAGTTACATAGTTTATTCTCACTCCAAAAGGGGTTACATACATTACCCTATCATCAATCGGTCCGTCAGCACTATTCATTCGAGGATACCTATCAACAGTACACACCGTTAGTGCATGGGATGCTTCAACGCCTCCGCATTCACAGCAACCATGAGGACTTTTTACAAGCAGGTTATATAGGACTTTAGCTTGCATACCAACACAAGGACCATTTCCCGCTTATGCCTTCCTTCGTGTCATAATGAAAGGTTGGCGATGCTAAGAAAGGGTGCTAACTATTACTACCGGCATTCCTTCAGATCCAATGATCAGGATCCTGTGGACATGGCCATGTCAGAATCCTATATAAGTTGAACTAAAGACCTTCTAGAATTTCGCCTGATTCCATTCTTACACACAGTCGGTCAATGACTTTCACGGGATCACTATTTTCCATGAACGTACCGACATTCTTGCGAATTTCAGCTACGGTATGATAGAAAACATTATTGATGACGTCGGCTTTCAGCCATTTCCAGAGCCCCTCGACAATATTGAGTTGTGGACTGTAGGGAGGCAAAAATGTAAATGTCAATCTTCCATTCATTTCTTGTAGAAAAGGATCAAGCAACCTGGCATGGTGAATCCTTGCATTGTCTAGAATCATGACAATGTTTCCCGTTGGATAGGCTTCTGTCACTTTTTTTAGGAAGGCGAGAAATTCTACGGCTGTATATTGCTCTTCTTCTTGCCACACGGTTTCTCCGGTGACGTAATCGACCGTAGCCAAAAGCTTCACACCCCGATGTTTACCGGTCGTTTTAATGATTCGTTGCTTTCCTTTGGCAAACCATGTTGATTGCAACGCCTGGTAATCACGGATCATGCTTTCATCTTCAAACAAAATATGATCAATTTCGCCGTTGTTCCATTTTTTTTACCTCTGGAAAGGTGGTTTCGACAAATGCTTTTTGCTTTTCTTCGTCAGCTGCAGCCAGCGTATACGTTGGCCTGGTGTAACTCAATCCTAATCGATGCATCATTTTCGATACACCGCGAATGGAGTATTCATGTCCGAATTCGCGATTGATGTACAAAGCAATAAGGCTCTAGCGTCCAATTAAATTTAGCCGGAAACACAACCTCATGAGGGAGGTAGTCAATGATGATTTGTTTTAATCGAGCCTGTTGTTCGTCATTTAATCGAGGCGGCTTTCCCGTTGAGAATTTCATGGTCAAACCATCGAGTCCATGTTCTTCATAGGATTTAATGTACGTTCGGATTGTTTTATCCGATCGGTTGAGAATGGTCGTCATTTGCTTAACGGAATATCCTTTCAGGTACAAACGAATGGTCTGATACCGTTCATACATCCGTCGTTTTTGTTCATGTTTAAGCCTATGCTCAACTTCTTGCAACTCTTCTATATTGGATTTCATCACAAATCACCGTCCAATCAGGGTATTTAAATATTCGACGTGTGATGGGTGAAAATCCTTCCAATTTGCTTAATAAAACTTTAGTTCATTCTATATAGATGTCAGACGTAGACACCTTAGCCCCATATTTGAATCAGTTATCCGACCGTGAACAACGCTGGGTCATCGAGCATGCCGTGCACGACCTATCCCCGCGCATGATTGCCGCCAAATACAACGTTTCCGTCGAAACAGTGAAAGGTTGGCGAAAAGAAGCACTAGAAAAACTAAGAAAATATGTAAAATAAAGCTACTGAGTAGGCGTAGTCATTACTGACTACGCCCCTCACAGATCCACACGTGCGGGTCTACGCATGTGGCTCCTCCCATTTATCCCGTTTAGAGATAAGTTTCTGATAGACAGATGTTAAGCTAACAAGGTTTAATCGCTGGAAGTAATCATTATCGAGAGCGACATGAACCATCGGACTCTTGGAACTTCGCCAAGCGAACATGCGAATCCCTCTCAGTTCATCTTCCTTCCATCCCTTGTTTCTTAATACACGATGGAGGTTTTTGACATAGCGCCAACTCCGTAGCTGTATCATGCGCAATCGACGGCGAACCCACGCATCCCATTTTCGAAATTTCCCTTTCACATGCCCATGTCCAAAGTAATTCGCCCATCCCCGAAGATAGGGGTTCAATCGGTTGTGAATGAGTGTTTCAAGATCAACGGTTTGATTCCGTCTTGTGATTTCCTTGACTTTCTTCTTAAACTTCGCTTCCTTCTTTGGGTCAATTCTTCGAATATGCTTGTAGAACTCAAAACCAAGAAATGTAAACGGTTCTTGCTTGACATCAACGACCTTCGTTTTCGTCGGATGCAACGCCAGACCCAAGTCATTCTCAAGGTAGCGGGTAACGCTTCTCATCACTCGTTCCGCTCCTTTTTGGCTTCGGCACAAAATGACGAAATCATCCGCAAACCGAACAATACGATGCCCGCGTTCCTTCATCAGCTCATCCAATTGGTTAAGGTAAATATTGGAAATTAATGGACTCAAGACGCCGCCTTGCGGAGCACCCAAAGGCGTGTCTTCATACAAATCCCCTTCCATGACACCTGCCCTCAAGATTTGCTGGATGAGTTGAATCACAGAACCATCTGTCACCCGTTTACGGATTTGAGCTTCCAATCGGTCATGCGGAATCGTGTCAAAGTAGCTTTGCAAGTCCGCATCGATCACATACGCGTATCCCTGTCGAAGATATTCACTCACTTGGTCCAGCGCCATGTGGGCACTGATAGTCGGGCGAAATCCATAACTGCACGGAAGGAAATCTTCTTCAAAGATCGGTTCAAGGATGTTTCGGATCGCCGCTTGGACCACTCGATCTTCCACCGTGGGGATACCGAGCGGACGCTTCTTCTTTCCATCCTCTTTCGTAATCATCTTTCGGCGGACAGGTTTGGGGCGATAACGTTTGTCTTTCAGCTTTTGCTGGAGCACTTCTAGATTGTCCTCCAGTTCTGCCTCATAGTCGCCAATTGTCACCTTGTCTACGCCGGGAGCTCCTCCGTTCTTCTTTACTTGAACGAAAGCGTCTCGTAGATTAGCCTTAGCGAACACTTTGTCGTACAAGCTGTACCACACGCGTCCTTTCATCGGTCTACGCTCCTTACGTCATTGCTTTCGGTTCCCTCGCTGTTTCTGTTTCCCCTTTGTTATGACACATCCGCAAGGCTAGTAGCTTTTCAGCAGTCCTTGCTTCTTTACCATAAGGCGGTGGACGGTGTACCCTTCTGTTCGACCCCGGCATCAGCCCCCTTGGCCATTTGTCCGGTTTCTGTCCACTTCCACAGACATCCGAAAGTCTACTCGCATTGATCTTCATGGGTCACGCCCTTCGCACGAAATCCCTGCCTTTTGAGCATAGGTTTCCAACTACAACGGTGTGCAGTTTCACTCATGTGCTGTCCTCGTTCCTGTTACCAGAAAGTCTTAGGCATGAGCTTCTTCACTACTATGGCGATCTCTGACTTCTCCCTCTCATCTTGATACCCTTGGCATAACCTTGCGATATCAATACCTCTATGAGGAAGCAGGGAGACCTCAATGGGTCACATCATACGCTTTCTCCCTAATCCAGCCCTCATAACACTTCGAGCTGCCAGCTATTCGGACTTCCTGTTTTCTTGCACAGTCATCCTGCTCTCGTGCCAACATGGGATTCAGCTCTGTTCAGGGATTTGCCTTCAGATCCTCCGCACGATACCTCACGGTCATCGCACTATCTGTTAGCTAATGCTTACCGGCTGTACGGCTGCATTCGGGACTTGCACCCTATAGCGGTATGTGCTGCCACTCGCGAAAGAAACAAACCGGCGGAGCGGCTGCCGGTTTGTTTCTTTTAGTTCCTCTAAGGAACACTGTTTCTTTAAGTTTCTGTGATTGTTCAATTGTAAAAATTGCATGATTGGTGAACAAAAGTGATGATGGAATGCTTATTTCGAAACAAGTCTATAACAACATCAAGGATAATTCCGGGATCAAAATGATAATCGCTAAGCATACCAACATTACAAATAAGAACGGAACAACACCTTTCACTAATGTTGGCACTCCTAACCCTGATACCCCCGAACCTACAAATAGATTTACACCCATCGGCGGAGTGATTAATCCAATGGATAATGCAACAACCATTAGTATCCCAAAATGGATGGGATCCAACCCAATTTCTAAAGCAATCGGTAAAAGAATCGGTGTAAAAATAATGACCGCTGCAGATGTATCAATAAAAAGTCCAACAAAAAGCAACAAAATTGCGATCAACAGTACGATTACGAATGGATTTTCAGATATGGAGACAAAAGCTTCTGCAAGTGCTTGCGGGATTCTCTCCATCGATAATATTGTTCCAAATGTATTAGCCGTTCCAATAATAAGCAATATCACCACAGAATTTAAAGCAGCATTAGCTATAATCGGTCGAAGATCGCTTACTCTTACCTCCCTGTGAAGGGTTAGGCTGACGATAGCTGAATATACAACAGCGATAACAGCTGCTTCCGTTGGTGTAAAAATGCCTCCGTATATACCTCCTAAGATGATAATAGGCACAAGCAGTGACCACTTTGCACTATAGATAGAGGTAAACATTTTCTTCAATGTGAACCTTTCATCGGTCCCAGAATAATTGTTCATTTTTGAATAAAGATATACCCAAGTTAACATAGCCAATCCTATGAATATACCTGGAAAAATTCCCCCGATAAACAAATCACCAATCGACTGGTTTCCGGAGACCCCATATATAACAAGTGGTATACTTGGTGGAATAATAATACCTAGTGATCCAGCAGCTACAATGACCGATGTCGCAAACTTTTTATCATACCCATGTGCCACCATTGCAGGAATCATAATACCACCAATAGCAGCAACAGTCGCTGGACCGGAACCTGAAATAGCAGCAAAGAACATGCATGTGATAACAGCTGCCATTGCAAAACCCCCGGTAAATCTACCCACAAACACATTTGCTATATCAAATAATCGTGTGGATATACCGCCCTTTCCCATAATTTCACCAGCAAGTATAAAGAAAGGAATAGCCATTAAGGCGAAATTATCAGTAGAGGTGACTAACCCCTGGGTTAAAAATGTGATTGATATATTATCCGAAAACATTGCAGTGACTATCCCCGATAGCCCTAAGGCGATCCCAATCGGAATGGTTAATATCAAAAACAGGAAAAAGCTTCCAAACAAAACAAGCGCTGTCTCTGTCATATCGCTTCCTCCTGTCCTTGTTCCTTATCATTATTACCGTGCGGATTTCGAAGTGTTTTCAATTGTTCAATGAGGTTCTGAATAAGGCGTATAATTGTCAAAACCATCCCAGTCACCGGTGCGGCGTAAACCCACTCCATTGGTATTTGCAATGCTGCGGATTCTCTGGTGATTCTCACCACTATATCTAATCCGTAATAAGTGATAACGACAGCAAATATAAGGAAACATACATTTGCGGTCACACCTATGATCACCTTTCCCTGTTTCTCAAACAACATGGAAAAAGCATCAACGCCCAAATGTCTATGTTTCTTAACACCATAACTTACACCGATATAAATCATCCAAATAAACGCATATCGTGCAATTTCTTCTGACCAAGGCAGTGAAGCACCGAGTACGTACCTCATCACAACCTGAGAAAAAATCACAATAACCGTAAAACAGCTGAGTATGATCAACAGATATTCTTCAAAATGTTCATCAAGCCACCTCAAAAGTTTCATATAAAATTTCCCCCCTATGGAACCAAAAACCGAATCTCCCTCTACTCGTTCGCTGCTTCGATTATTCGGTCTACCAATTCATCGCCATACGCCTGCCTGAAGGAATTATAAACAGGATCTATTTCGTCTTCGAACAGAGATGTGTCAGGCTCAACAATTTCCATTCCATCCTCTTCCAATTCCGCAAGCATTTTCTCCTCATTTTCTCTTTGTGTCTCCCTGTGGAACTGTGCAGCTTCTTCTGCACTGTTATTTAGAATCTCCTGTTCTTCCGTAGAGAGCGACTGCCAAAAATCTTCATTTATAGCTACCGGCAATGGCATGTATTGGTGTGATGTTAAGTTTAAATACTCTTGTACTTCCTGAAAATTACTCGTGTAAGCGTTTGCTATCGGGTTTTCCTGCGCATCCACAGTCCCCTGCTGCAATGCCGTGTATAATTCTCCGAATGCCATAGGAGTGGGGTTCGCACCCATAGCATTGAACGTACTTAGCGATATTGGAAATTCCGGTGTTCTTATGACTAGTCCACTTAAATCCTCAGGAGATTCAATGGGCCTATTAGATGTAACATGCCGAAATCCATTTTCAAAATAAGCAAGTATTCTCAAATCATCCTCCAGGAATAAGTCCGCCATATCTTGTCCAACTTCTCCATCTAAGACGTTCCATGCTTCTTCATAAGAGTCAAAAAGATACGGTAGTTCAAATACGCTTATTCGCTGATCATATTGGGTAAAGGCGGTGGCAGCAACCATTTGCAAATCATTTAACGTAACACTTTCAATCATTTCCGGTTCAGAGCCAAGCTGGGCATTTGGATACACCAAAACCTCCATTTCCCCTTGCGATTTTTCTTCCACCAGTTCTTTAAATTCCATCATCGCTAAATGTCTGTCATTCGTTTCTGCTTGCTCGTGGCCAACCCTTATAGTGGTAACATCATTCGTTATTGCGACATTATCAGAAGCGACAAAGGCCGCTACAATGCTGCCAGCTAATGATAAAGTCAAAAGGATCATTAAATAACGTGTAAACTTCAATATACATCACCCCATCCATGTTAACGTTTACATTCCCCGCAATCATCAGGGAGCATTTAGCAGAAGTTCAGTTTCTTCTTACTCGATACAAATAGGTAACTAAACTTCGAAATGCTTTCTGATAAAATTAATCGATATGTGAGCCACCATTGATATCCAATTCTTCTCCGGTAATATAACCTGCTTCTTCTGATACCAAAAATGCAATCGAATATGCAATATCCTCGACTTTCCCAACCCTGCCAAGCGGAATATCATTTTGTATGGCTTTTTTCTTTTCGTCCGTCAATAAGCCACTCGTAATTTCTGTTCCACCCACGAGTCCAGGGGCGACACTATTACAGGTGATTTGATATTTAGCAGCTTCTCTTGCAACTGCTTTTGTGAAACCAGTAACGCCAGCCTTTGCCGCCGAATAATGGGAACCGCCAAATATACCGCCGCCCCGTTTACCTGACACCGAACCTAAATTTACGATCCGACCGTAATTTTTTTCTTCCATATAGGGTAAAACAGCCTGAGTAAGAAAAAACACACCTTTCATATTTACATTGAATACGAGATCCCATTCATCCTCTGAAATCTCTGTCACGTTAGTTGGTCTTGATACCCCAGCATTATTTACAAGAATGTCTATCTTACCTAAATTTTCAGTGATTTCTTTAACACCCTGTTGGACACTTTTTTTATTTGTTACATCCATTGTAATTGAATGTGCGATGCCTCCGAGATCTTCTATCTCTCTAATCCCCGTTTGCAAACCATCCTCATTGATGTCAGAAAGGATAACTTCAGCTCCTTTTTTACTCAGCTGCCTGGCAATTTCCCTGCCTATTCCGCCTTCAGAACCTGCACCGGTGATAAGAGCAACACGACTTTCAAAATTCATCCTTAACCATCTCCCAGATCCATATCACATTTTTTATCTACAAGTTTTTTTAGTGAGAGGCAACTACTTCCCAATGTAGCTGCCTCCAGTTGTATAAACTATTCATTCAAAAATTCTTTTGAAACTTCCGAAATACCCTCGCCGTTTAACTTGTAATGCTGATACAAGTAATATGGCTTACCAATAAGTGCATACTCATCATGGAAACCGTGGCGTTTGAATTTACAGTTGATCCCTGATTCCATTAATATTTCAGCTACTGCACTGCCCAAACCACCCTGGACATTATGCTCTTCCACTGTCAAAATGGCGCCTGTTTCTTTTGCAGCATTATAAACGGCTTCATCATCCATGGGTTTAATCGTGTGCATGTCAATGACCCGAACAGATAGACCTTCTTCGGAAAGCTGGTCAGCAGCTTTTAAAGCTTCATTGACTTCAATTCCGCAAGCGATTATGGTTAAATTGGTCCCATCCCGCAGAATATTTGCTTGGCCTATTTTATTTTGTACTTCACTTGCTTCTTTTCGATAAACTGGTTCTTCACGTCCGCGACTAATCCTGAAGTAAATAGGACCCTCGTAGGTTTTGACGGATTCCTCGATCAATTCGGACAATGCCGCTCCGTCAGCAGGTGATATGACAGTCATGTTTGCCATCGCGCGTGTGATCGAGATATCCTCTGTCGCATGGTGGGAAGTACCATAGAAACCCATTGCTATTCCGGTATGTGTCCCGATTAAACGAACATTAAGATTCGGATAAGCAATAGCTGTCCGGATATTCTCAGCAGCAAGAACGCCTAAAAAGGAAGCGTACGTAGCGATAAATGGAGTTTTCCCAGTGCTGGCTAAACCGGCTGCTGCAGTAACCATATTCTTTTCAGCAAGTCCGAAGTTGAAGAAACGCTCCGGAAACTCCTTTCCGAAATCCCACAGTCTTGTTGGTTTTCCAAGATCGGCACACAGGGCGACGATTTCGGGATGCTCTTTTCCCAATTTCACTAATGTTTCACCGGCAGTTAATTGCTTTGACATTTCCATCCCTTTATAGAGTTCCCATGTATCCTTATGGAAAGTTGTGGTACCCATGTTTAAAAGCCTCCTTTTATTTCTTCAATTGCTTTTTGCTTATCATCTTCACCAAGGTTAGCAACGTGCCATTCATATCCATGTTCCATAAACGAGACACCTTTTCCGGCTACCGTATCGCAAATAATTGCTGTTGGAACATCAGAGCCAGGGGAAGGCAAGTGATCAAATGTTTCAACGAGCGCTTCCACATCATGTCCGTCTACTTCTACTACATTCCACCCGAAGCTTTTCCATTTTTCTTTAATCGGGTTAATGTCCATTAACTCTCCTGTAACACCGTCTACCGTTACTTTATTATCATCGACAATCGCAACCAAATTGCCTAATTTAAAATTCGCTGCACTCATTGCCGCTTCCCAAACTTGTCCTTCTTGAAGTTCTCCATCTCCCATTAAAATGTAGGATCTATAGTTTTCATTATCTACACGTGCACCGAGAGACATTCCAACTCCAACAGACAGACCGTGACCAATAGAACCGGAACTAAAGTCAATTCCATTTATTTTATTCATGTCAGGATGATCCCCGAATGGGCTCCCCACCTGTGTATACGTATCCAGCTCTTCTTTAGGAAAAAAACCAACATCTGCTAAAACTGGGTAAGCACCTACTGCCGCATGCCCTTTCCCCATAACAAAACGGTCTCTGCTACGCCATTTTGGATTTTTAGGATCATAATTTAATACTTTATAGTATAAAGTCGCAAATATTTCAGAACTTGAGAAAGAAGAACCGTAATGGCCGCTTTTTGCCAAAGCAACTAAACGAATCGTTTCAAGACGGGACATTTTTGCCTTTTCTTTAATCAAATCTATTTTTTCCTTTGAGACAGAAACTGTGTTATCCATGATAGCCCTCCTTAGGTTAATCGTTTAACCTGTTTGATTACATAATAGTGTGTAAGCGTTTTTTTGTCAATCAAAAGTTTGAAATAAATTTATAGGAAATAACATAAATCTACAATAAAAGCCTTTAATTGCACTTATTGATTCATGATTGCGGGTAAGGTAAAATAAATTAAAGAGATCTGATGGTAAAAGGTTTACCCCCCTTAGGAGGAACTATGAAAGTTACAATGAAGGATATCGCTAGAGAAGCAAATGTCTCTACCGCAACTGTTTCACATGTAATCAACGGTACAAAACAAATATCTGAAGAAAAGCACAAAAAAATTACAGCGATCATTAATAAGTATAATTACCTTCCCAATTCCACGGCGAAGAACCTTCGAAAAAATAAAACCATGACTGCGGGTCTAGTTGTATCCAGTTTTCCGGATTCATTTATCACAGAGATGGTCTACGGTGTGGAAGAACGAGCCAGAGAAATGGGTTATCAAATACTATTGGTGAACACAAATGAAAATAAATATTATGAAGAAGAAACCATTAATCTATTGTACTCTAAAATGGTTGATGGAATTATTCTTTCTCCAACTTCCAGTGATATTGGTTATTTAAATAAATACACAAATGATAACTTTCCAGTTGTGCTCGCCAATCGATATGACCCTATTGCCGAAAATGTGCCAAGGGTAACTGGGGACAATTATCAAACCGGTTATGACGCAACGATGCATCTTCTTGATCATGGTCATGAAAACATTGGCGTTATATACGCTGTACCAAATGTTTCAACGACCAGGGATCGATTGAATGGTTATAAAGATGCGTTATCAAAATATCATTTGCCCTTTCTTGAAGATAATTTGGAGCTCGGTTATGCAACCGTAAAGGGAGGGGAGAATGCTGCTAAATCCTTACTTGAAAGAACAGTAGGTATCACAGCAATATTTAGTCTTAACGACTTAATGACAATCGGGATCATATCAAAACTAAAAGAGCTGTCGATAAAAATACCAGAGGATATTGCCGTTATTGGGTTTGGAGATTTTGCTTCAGCTAATATTATAAACCCGCCAGTAACAAATATTGTGCAGCCCTCAGAAACAATCGGAAAAACAGCATTTGATACACTACTAAGTAAAATAAACAACCCGGAATACATGAAACATATTGAATTACCACCTTCCATGATCTTAAGAAAATCATGCGGGTGTTAAGTAAGAGCCAACAACCAGCGAGTGGTGATTGGAAGAGGATCATAGATATGCCGGTTGGCACATGATGGTGAGTCCTTTGGCATCGGACGGTAAAAATCTTGTCACTTATGGCACATTTCTTTGGCGGTATTCATTTCCCTTTATGTGGTAGTAGCGATACCTTCACTTTTTAAGCCATTAGCTTGGATAATTTTGGCTAATCAATGCCCATGAATTGAGGTGATTTAATGAGTAAAACAGCAAAATCGACAACTAAGCAAACAAAAATTCCTTGGCAATATAAGATAACCATAACAACAGGAGTTATTATTCTAAATGATTATCCCACTAGCTCAGAATGAGTGATCGTATCCGTTGAGGCACACAACGTCATTAAACGGCTGAACCATTCCCCTTTGAATTTTCGCCTGTTGAAACGATAGCAAAACTCGTCTAAGTAGGCTTGAAGGTGCTTAGCGTCAAGACCGTGAAAGGTTCCGCCCACAAATGCTTTGGCATTGGAAAACACGGTGTGCAGCCAATGTAAATGATCCGGTGTTTCTTTGACATCATACACCTGATACTCATGATTGAGCACCAGCCAACGCCCGATATGAACGGTAAGCATCGCTGCTGATCGTGGACCCTTGCACGATCCATTTCTCTGCAACTTTGACCAAGGTTTCCCCTTTGATATCAGGGGTCACTTCCATTTTTACATAGCGTGGATGGCCCTGGTTGGTCAACGACAACCCAACCAACACTTTGGTCTTTTCCGTGCCGCGACCGCGCTTTCCGCCTTCTGTGGGCGCACCAAAGTAAGCATCATCCAATTCAACAATACCGGCGAGGGGATATGCGGCATCGCGTTTTCTCATAGCCTGCCGGATTTTGTGAAGCATCAACCAAGCCGTTTTATAAGACACTTCAATGTCTCCCGAGAGCTTATGCGCGGAGATCCCTCTCTTATCATGAGCAATCATGTAGATAGCGATGAACCACTTGGTAAGATCGGTGCGCGTTTTCTCCATCACGGTTCCAACGGTGACGGTTGATTGATAGCGGCATGCTTTACATTCGTAAAGGCGGTGTTTCCGTGTTTTTGTCTCAAAATAAGCGCCATGGCCGCATGTCTCACAGCAGAATCCATCCTTCCACTTCAGGTTGAATAGGTGATCGTGACAAGCTTTTTCTGTCGGAAACTGTTTTTGAAAAGAGACAAAGCTCATCTGTTGATAGTTAGCCATTTTGCGCACCCATTCGAACGATTGTTTGTGATTATATTATATCACACGTACGTTCGTAAGAGTAGTTATTCTGAGCAAAAGGGATACTCATTTTGTTCTATTTCCTTTATAAGGGCTTCATGAGAAAAGTCCATCACATCCTTTCATTTTCGCAGGACATGATGGTCGGGAACAATATCCTCCATATCGATCGATTGAAACAAACAAGTTTGAACATACTTTTGCTTTGGCGATTGCATGGGTCAACCATCCTTACGTTATCGGTATTACTTGTTATATTCGACAATAAATAGCAAATTCCTGTCTATCACAACTCGACTTTTTCACCGGACTTCTAGCATTATTTCATTAATATATTCGACTTCAATACACCGTGAATATGCTATAATAAAAGTAACTAAACATGGCAAGGTGGCGTATTAATGAAATCAAAGGTGCTGAAACGAATCCCACTCGAACGACTCATGGACCTCAAGATCGATTACGCGTTCAAACAGCTTTTTGGCAATGAAAAAAACAAAGAGATTACCGTTGTATTTCTGAACGCCATTTTGCAAAAAACCGGTAGAAATCACATCATAGATATTTCGTTTGAAAACACGGAAGCAGGTGGAGAAGACCGTGATGATAAGCGTTCGAGGCTAGACTTGTTAGTGACGACCGATGCCGGTGAAGTCATTAATGTTGAGATTCAATTCACAAATCGGCATGACATGATTAAACGTTCCATGTATTATTGGGCAGGCACCTACCGCCGGTCTTTTAAAAAAAGGATGGCCTATAAAGAATTGCATCCGGTCATCGCCATTAACATTCTGAATTTTG